>CAMCCU010000009.1 GCA_945872975.1 Pedosphaera parvula Ellin514 | reverse complement strand
CTACGGGATGCGGATTCCAAGCGAGAAGGCGTAGGCAATCGCCTGAACCACCCGCGATCCGGTGATGACAGGGGCGTTCCTCCAGCCCCTGAATGTTAACTTCAGGTTAAATTCATCCGAAAGCCCTCACAGCCTTTGCGCAAACGCCGAAGCTGTGGCATACAAGCCCATCCAAATCATGAAACACGTCGTATCGTTTTTGCCCATGGCGCTTGCTGCCCTGGCCCTTTCATTCACAACCGCCAACGCCCAAATCACACTCGTCGGCGCGGGTAGCACCTGGCATTACCACAAAGGCACGAACGCGCCGCAAACCGATTGGAAGAGCGCCGCCGATGCCGCCCTGAATCTTGAATGGGCAACGGGCCCGGGCGGCTTCGGCTATGTTGACGGTGATGATGCGACCATCCTCGACATGTTGAACCGCTACACGACGGTTTACATCCGGCAGACTTTCAACATCGCTGCACCGTTGGACCCGGCCCTCGTGCTGCGACTGACGGTGGACTACGACGACGCTTACGTGGCCTATCTGGACGGACAGGAAATCGCGCGCTCGGCGAACATCGTGGGCGGTGTAGTGGGCACGGAGCCAGCGTACACTGCCCGCGCATCCTCCACTCACGAAGCATCCGGCGGTGGTTCTGGTGCGACTCCAGCGTCTGTGATCCCGCTTGGAAACGCAGCGACCCTCCTCACCCCTGGCACGCACGTCCTCGCTGTGATTGGCTTGAACGAAAGCCTCGGCAGCAGCGACTTTTCCCTGATTCCAAACCTGATTCTCACCGATCCCAATGTGTGTCCCGCCAACACCATTTGCCGGGACACCAACTGGATCGCGGCCAACAGCCCCTACGTGGTGTCCGGAATCCTCACAGTCGCCGCCGGCGCAACCCTTTCAATCGAGCCCGGCGTTACCGTCTTGTTCAACCAAGGCGCGGAAATTGCCATCGCAGGACGCCTGCTCGCCGAAGGCACCGCCGCCAGCAAGATCAACTTCACCCGGAATTCCGGTGCGACCAGCTGGAAGCAGCTCAATTTCATGGCGAACTCCGTCACCTCCCGGATCGCGCATGCGGAGATGAGTTACTTCGCCGCTGCGGCCATCGAGGCAGCCGGGACCACGATCTATCTGGACTCGATTAACTGGACCAATTCCACCGCAGCAGCCGTGGATGTTCACAACTCCTCCCTCACACTGCTGAATTCCTACATCCCGGGAGGTGCCGGCAACGAGCCCGTTCACTTCAACGGAATGCCCGCCAACGGCCATGCGCTCATCAAAGGCTGCGTCTTCGGAGCGCCGCAGGGCTACAACGACAGCATTGATTTCACCGGCGGCAATCGCCCCGGACCCATCGCGCAGTTCATCGACAACATCTTCCTCGCCGCCGTGGATGATTGCTTCGACATGGACGGCACGGATGCACACATCGAAGGGAATATTTTCATCAACGTTCGCAAGGACGCCTCACGCTCCAGCAGCTCGAATCCCATCACCACAGGGGCAGACGGCAACAATCGATCTGAGCTCGTGATTTGCCGGAACATCTTCTACAACGGCGAGCATGCGTTCATGCAAAAAGACCACGGCATGGGCATGCTTCACAACAATACGATCCTCCGGCTGACCCCCAATCCGCTCAGCAACAACACTAACCCCGCTGGCAACGAAGCTCCGGGCATCATCATGTTTGGCGAACCGTGGCGCGGCTTCCCCTATGGCGATGGAGCGTTCTTCCAAGGGAACATCGCATCAGACCTTCAGGTAACCGATCCGTGGCCCGTGCTTGCTTCGGCTGAGGCCGCGAATCCCGCCTTCTTCTTCGTGCGCGAACACAACTGCGTGGAAGGCTTCGACCAGCCGGGCGTCGGGAACATCAATGCGGATCCGCTGTTCATCAGTACCGCCGATCTCACGGCCGCGAATATCCGGCAGAAGCTTTCCCTGCAGCCCGGTTCGCCCTGCGTCGGCACAGGCCCCAACGGCATCGACATGGGCGCAGTCGTTCCCTCCGGCGCCAGCATCAGCGGAGCGCCGACCAGCACCACGACGAATACGAGCGCCACGCTTCACGTCGCCGGCCCCGGCATCTGGGCTTACAAATGGAAACTCGATGGAGGCTCGTGGAGCCCCGAAATTTCACTGGTCCCTGCCTCCGCCTGGAACGGCCAGCCCTTTACCGTGGATATGTTCGCCAATGCTCCGGCGATCGCGCTGACCAATCTCAATGACGGCCTGCACACGGTGGAAGTCATCGGGCGCAACTCCGCCGGGTTCTGGCAGGAGACCAACTCCGCAGCCGTCAAAACCTGGACGGTGCAGACCAATCCGGCTCTCGAAATCACCGAGGTCTCTCGCAACGGAAACGTCGTAAGCCTGATCTTCACGGCCGAGGCGGGAAAAACTTATACGGTCCAATACCGCGACGCGCTCGACGACGCACATCCCTGGGTAAAGCTGCTCAATGTTCCCGCTCAAGCGAGCACGGGGTCATTCGAAGCGAAAGACCTCAATGCGAATGTGAGCGCGACTCGCTTCTATCGCCTGGTCACTCCGGCCCAGCCTTGATTCACGATTCCAACCGGAACGACTCGTCAGAAGCCCCCTTTGTAGGCGGACGCTCCACAACCTCCGGCGTCTCAGCCGGAATGTCTTCCTGAGGGGATTCGATGGCGACGCTCATCTCTGGAGCCGGAGCGTCTCCTTCGGATTCGTCGATGGCTGGCTCTGCTGCCGATTGAATTTCGGCAGCCGGCGCGTCGGAAATTGCCGATTGGATTGAAACCAGCGATCGCCTGACCATCTGTCCTTGGAACGTATATCCAGACGCCAGCGTCTGGCCAATCTGCGCTCCGGGTTCCGGTGCAGGCTGACCGTCCACCACCTGATGTTTCTCCACATCAAAAGCATCGCCCGGCACTGCATCAAAGGGAATCAAACCCACCCGTCGAACGACATCGTAGCAAGCCTCGCCAAAGCGGCTCAGTTGCGCCTCCAGATTCGGCTGACCAGACCGCGCACCTGCTTGTCGCAGGGCGTATACATGATCCAGCAGGTGAACGAGCAACTGCAACCATTGCCCTTCGCTCCGCCGCAACTTCTCAACTTCCAGTCGCAGCGTGGCCTTTTCATGGCCATCCGCCTTCTGCATGAATTCGGAAAAGGCCTTGGCCTCCGCGATGATTCGTTCTGAGATTTCACGCGACGCCGTCACGGTTCGAGCAGATTGCTCCTGCACGCCCTGCCATTGCGCGGTCGCGGACCGGATCTGTTCGGCGGCTGCGTCCACCTTGTTAATCTGGGCAACAGCGTCATTGAGCTCGTTCGATTCCGCGAAGCGAACGAGCGCCTGATAGTGCATCCGGAACGGCATGACCGCGAGGAACGCCGCAACCACCACGCACCCCGCCGCCAGTGCCATCGCGATGACCGGGATAGGATGCGGGTAATGTTCCACGATCCAATACGCCGCCGCCAACAAGGCGAGGTCAGCCGCAATAAACGGCCACTTGGCCGGAGAAGGAACTCGTTGGTCACTCATAGATTTTTGCGCATGGTTCCGAGAACTCCTTCGTTTGGCAAGTCAGCAGACCCCTTTGTGCCGTAAACACGACCCAGCTCAGCGTGGCCAAACTGGCAACGTGGAGCGCGACAAACTCAACCTTGAGGCCCGCCATCGGGAATCGCGACGTTCGCTCCGTTTACATCGCCGACCTGCGCACACCGGCCTCCATGACCACCAGCGGTATCAAAGTGGTCGAGGGTGCCCAATTGCCGAGCCTGGGGCTTACCGTCGCCACGCCCAACCCGCTCTACGTCCAGGGCAATTTCAACGCCCAGGGATCCGACGTGGGCAACAATGAAACCGTCAACGCCCGGCCAGCCTCCCGCGTCGGCGATTCCATCAACATTCTTTTCACCGCCTGGAGCGACGCGAACAGCACTCTCGGCGTTGGCAGCCGAAAGGCCGGTGACACCACAGTGAACGCAGCCATTCTGTCCGGAATCGTCCCCAGCGGGAAAGGCTACTACAGCGGCGGCGTCGAGAACTTTCCTAGATTTCTCGAAGACTGGGGCGGCAAGACGCTCACCTATAACGGATCGATGGTCGCCATGTTCAACAGCCTCATCGCCACCGCACCTTGGGGAAGCGCAGATGTCTACAGCCCGCCCGCTCGCAATTGGGCCTTCGACCAAAACTACATTGACGCTACGAAGCTTCCGCCAGGGACACCTGAAGTTCGCGCCGTCATCAAGAGCACTTGGGAAACCGTCGCGGCAGGAAGCGTATACTAGCCATGCGTCATCATTCTGGACTGGCGCTCATCTTAGTCTTTGGCTGCGCTGCGATAATCGCTCCCAGCGAATGCAGTGCCGATTCCCTCTCCATCGGAACACGGAATGAAATCATTCCAGAGAACGGGACCGTCATCTACACCGTCGCCAAAACTGGAGTGAACGAATTTACCTTTCTGCCGCCGCCCGGCTGGAAATTAGCAGTCGATGCGAAAGCAAACACGCTCACTTGGACATCACCTGACTATCGTTCCATGGTTCGCCTCAAAATCTCCGATACCGATGGTGATGCCCTTCCAAGAATCAATGCCGACGAACTACGGCAGACCGTCACTCAAGAATCGGAGAGCTCTAAAATCATCGCGGAGACGCCGTGCTACACTTCGGGGTCCAGCGGGATCGCTTTTGATTCCGAGCGCACAGTCGATGGCAAATTCCAGGTAAACTCCCGTATCGCATTCATTCCAGTGACCGGCGGAATTATCCAAATCACACTGACCACACCCAACGAGGAATTTAAAAGCCGGCAGATGGATCTAAGCCGGTTCTTGAACTCGTTCCGAGTGGTCAAGCTCAAGGCTGTCTAGTTCTCCCGCCCAATGCTTTCGGGTGCGGCGCATCCCCGCCATTCCGTTAACCTTCTTCACGGCCATCCGATCCCGCCATCTCTCTCAGCCCGAAGACCTCTCTCCTGAATCGTTGGCTTCAGATCTTTAATTTGCTTGCCGATTGATTAGCCGAGCCCTAATAGCTCCCCAACCACATATGCCAGCCCGCAAAAACACGGAAAAACAATCATCGAAGAAGCCATCCACCGGCACTGTCGGCTCCATGAAACAGCTCGGCGGATCGAAGCAGACAGTCCGAGTGAAGGGCACCGGTGACACCAAGTTCTTCGCCCCGGCAAGCCGCGATGTGGCAACAGCGCCCAAAGAAACATCCAGAGGGAACGACGCGCCCCCTGCTCGCGAACGAGGCAGCTACGACGCGGACAGCGCCTTCAAGCTCTACCTGCGTGAGATCGGCCAGGTGAAACTTCTCACCATCCAAGAGGAGATCGATTTGGCGGCCTTGATCAAGAAAGGCGACAAGAAGGCGCGCGAGCACATGATCAAGGCGAACCTCAGGCTCGTCGTGAAAATCGCCCATGACTACGAAGGCTTCGGTCTGCCGCTGCTCGATTTGATCAGTGAGGGAAACATCGGGCTCATGAAAGCGGTCGAGCGATTCGATCCTTCAAAGGGCGGCAAGCTCTCGACCTACGGCTCCTGGTGGATCAAGCAATCGATCAAGCGCGCGCTGGCAAACCAGTCGAAGACAATTCGTCTGCCGGTTCATCTGGTGGACAAGATCTCGAAGATGCGCCGCGTCTCAATGAAGCTCCAGGAGGTCTTCGGACGCGAGCCGACCGACGAGGAGCTGGCGGAAGAGATGGGCATGACGACATCGCGCGTGGCTCAAATGCGCACCGCAGCGATCCGCCCTGCCTCGCTGGATGCTCCTATTGGCGATGATGATTCAAACAGCTACTCCGAGATCATCGCCGATGAAAATGCGGACACGCCTTACCAGCAGCTCGAAGATCAAACCATGACGCTCATGCTGCAAGACATGGTCACGACGCTGGACACCCGCGAGGCCACGATTCTTCGGTATCGCTTCGGGCTTGATGGGGGCAATGAGAAGACGCTGGAGGAAGTGGGCGAGAAGTTTGGTGTCACCCGCGAGCGTGTGCGGCAGATTCAAAACATCGCGCTGAACAAGCTCCGCAAGATGATCGAGCGACTCGAAGCCAAGAAGAAGTAGGACATTTCCATGACTGCATCCTCTCCGACGGTTCGGGATCTGCGCGACGCGATCCGCAACGTTCCCGATTTCCCCAAGCCCGGCATCCAGTTCAAGGACATTACTCCGGTGCTCGCTGACGCGAGACTTTTCGCCGGCTGCATTGAGCTGCTCATCGATGGGTTCAAGCCCGGCGAGGTGGATACCGTGGTAGGCATCGACGCGCGTGGATTCATCTTCGCCGCCGCCGCCGCGATGAGGTTGAACGCCGGGTTTGTCCCCGTTCGCAAGCAGGGCAAGCTGCCGTTCGATACGCACGAGCAGAGTTACGATCTCGAATACGGGAGCAACACGATCGCCATCCACATTGACGCCGTAAAGCCTGGCAGCCGGGTCTTGCTGATCGATGATCTATTGGCAACTGGCGGCACGGCGGAAGCCGCTGCGATACTGTTGCAGAAAGTCGGAGCGAAGATTTTGGAGGCGGCGTTTTTTATCGAACTCGCGGACCTCAAGGGCCGGGAACGAATCGTCCACTGCCCTGTTCGATCCCTGATCGTTTACTAGCTGTCCGGCGCGGGTTTACTCGGCCAGCAGCTTCTCCACTTTTTCCGTCAGGTTCTCCCGCGCGTTTGTCTCGCGAAGGTTCCCCTTCTTATCGACGAGCCACATTGTCGGGATCGACGCGATCTCAAACTCCTCGGCGAACTTGCTTCCACCACCGTCAAAGCAGTGGACCCAGGTCATGTTCTCGCGCTTCACTCCCTTTTCCAGTGCTTCCTGATCGCGATCCAGGCTGATGCCGAGGATCTCGAATCCCTTCGGATGCAGCTTCTCGTAGGCGGCTTTGAGCTTGGGTAACTCCGCCATGCACGGCCCGCACCATGTCGCCCAAAAGTCGATCAGGACGACCTTGCCCTTCATCGCCGCGAGATCCACTTCCCGCCCGTCGATGGACTTGAACTTCATGGCGAGCGGCTTCCCGACGCGGTCCAGTTTCTTCAACAGACCCTGGGCGGCGGCTTCGACTTCCTCGCCAGCTTTTGCAGTCACAATTTCCTGCGCCAGGCTGCGAGCTTTCTCGGGCTGATTGTTGTCGGCCCATCCTTGGGCGACGCTCACGAGCAATCCAGACAACTCGGTGCGCTTGGGGAATTCCTTGATGAGGGAGCGAGCGCCCTTCTCCAATTGCGTCAAGGCTTCGGTGGGATTGGTTTCGGTTAGGCCCGTGACGGAACGCTGAAGCTGCGTCACTCGAAGTTGCAGGCGCTCCTCCTCCGAGAGATTCGGGTCTTTGAGCTTGGCGGCTTCCAGTTCATTGAGGCGTGCGATGACGTTGGTGTTGCCCAACTGCATCGCCACCCCGAGCAGGTATTGCTCGCGGTCACGCGCGTCGCTGGCCCTCTCGTGCTTCGGATACTTCGTGTAGAAATCTTTCATCCGCCCGGCGGCTTCCGCAGCCATGGCGCCGTTCTTCTTTTCAAATTCAGCGACGGCTTCTTTCGCCGGCGGGTTGGTGTCCCATTCGGGTGGATAGGACGGCGGACGCATGGATTGGAGAACTTCCTTCCACGCCAGGTCGCCCTCGGCCAGCGCGGGGTTCGCGGCAGTGGCACCGACCGGGACATTTTGCAGGAGGTCCGCATCGCCAAGCGGCACTTCCACTTTGGCAGCCTTGGCGGATTCCGCAGCAGGAGCCTTGGCCGCCGGCTTTTCCTCAGTTGATTTGCCGCAGCCAGCAAAGACGGCAACCAAGGCCAGCAGAGTGATGACTGATATTCTGAATGTGACGGTATTGCTCATGTCTTTCGGGTTTCGTTTAGGGGAGAGAGGAGAACAGTTCAACCAGGATATTCACAGCAATATTTGTCCGGCCCAAACCGCTCGCTCGCCAGCCGGTTATTCCTGCGCTACGCTGCGGCAGGCAATCGGGCAAAGGTCATCATGTTCAAGAAACTTAAACTGTGGCAGCTCTCCAGCTCGTTGAAGAGCAAGGGGAATTCGCCGGAGGCTTACTCCGCGATTCTGGAGTTGGGACAACTCGGCGACGAGAAAGCCGTCGCGCTGCTCATCGAGACGCTCGGACGCAAGGATGGGGTGGCCCGCAGCGCCGCACGCGAGTTGGGAAAGCTGCGAAACGAAGCTGCCATCGCGCCGTTGGTAGCGATGCTGGATTCTCCTGATGTCAATCAAGCCGCAGCCGAGGCATTGCTGGCGTTCGGGCCGAAGGCAGTGGGTCCGTTGCTGGAAATCATCAAGAGCGGTTCCCCTGCCGCGCGTCAACTCGCGGTCTCCGCGCTCGGTGAGTTGCGGGACAAACGCGCAGTGGAGCCGTTGATCGATGTGATGCAGACGGATGATGCTTATGCGGTGCGCACGGCGGCGGCGACGGCGCTGGGCCAGATCAAGGACGCTCGCGCGGTCTGGGTCCTGGTCGCCACGCTCCAGATGCGCGATGAAACCACGCCAGACCGTCAAGCATCCCTCGAACAGCTCCGCACTGCGACTCAGCTCGCGTTGCGCAAGATTGGCGATCCCCTCGCGGCTAAAACCGCCGGACACACCGTGATTGACGCAGCAGCGGCGGCAGTGGCCGAAGTGGAGCGGAAGCTGGTGGAATCGGGGGTTCACCCACGACTCATCGGTGACCTCAAGTTGCTGGCGAACGAGGAGATGCTGGAAGTGTTGAAGGAACTGGTGAACGCGAGCGAAGAGATTGCGTGGGCCAAGCTGGAAAGCCGGGAACCCATGCTCGCAGCACACTTCAAGACGTACGAGCAACGAGCCGGCGTGGCGGAACAGATCGGCCGAGAGCTGCATCGACGAGGTGGCACCGCTTTGCTGAAACAAGTCCTGGAACAACAACTGAGCGGTCACACCGCCATCGCGAACTGGTGGGCTGGCATCGGAACATAGGCAGAGCCGCAGAGCGATCTCACGGACACCAGTCGAAATCCGGCAAAAGTATGACTTTCCCTGAAGGGCGATTTCTGCAACATTCTCGTCCAACATTCAAACCACCGCCGCCATGAAAACAATCCAAGCCACCGTTCTCGCCGCCGCCTTCCTGCTCGCGGCTGCCGCCAGCGCATTGAGCCAGAACTACAGCATTGATTGGTTCACGATCGACGGTGGTGGAGGAACCAGCTCCGGAGGCTCCTACTCCGTCAGCGGCACCATCGGCCAGCCAGATGCCGGCTCCATGAGCGGCGGCGCTTACACGTTGGTCGGCGGATTTTGGGGCGTCATCCAAGCGATCCAGACCGCTGGGGCGCCGCTGCTGAGCGTGGAGACTTTACCGAATGGCACCGTTCGCGTGTTCTGGCCGTCGTCCGCAACCGGCTTCGTCCTCGACCAATCCACGGCGTTGGCCGTGGCTCCGACGGCGACGACGTGGACGACTGCCGTGTTCCCCTATCAAACGAACGCCAGCCAGATTTCCATCATCACCGACCCCTCCCCGGCTCAAAAGTATTACCGCCTGCGCAAGCCGTAAGCTCAACACGCCGCCAACGCGTTCACGTCCCGCGTTCCGTATTCTTTCCGGCAGCTCCCGGAAAGATTTCTCTTTACTGATTCTCCCCACGCCGATAACCAAGTGACATGAACATTGGCGATAACATGGTTTACTGGATTATCGGGCTGGTCGTTGCAGCATTCACTGTTCAACTGGCGCTGGGACATTTCGCGCCGGAAGTACGTGAGCGCCGCCGCCGCCGCAACCACCGCAAAGTCATCAGCCGCGCACGCCGTCCGATCGTGATGCTCAGCGCGAAGGTGCCAAAGGCGTAACCCGCTTCCCGCCTCCTTTTACCCCAGCTCAAGCGCCGACCTAAACCTCGGCGCTTTTTCGTGGGCTGACTTAACTCCCGAACAAATCCAACTGCGGCGTCGCCTCCAGCGTCTTCAGTTTATCACGCTCCGCCCGGTGACGTGACGCCTGCCGCACCGTGCCTTCCGGGGTCAACTCGCTATCCTCCAAGTTGCGCAAGATCATCTTCGCCCGCTCAATCACCGGCTTCGGCACACCCGCCAGTCGCGCCACCTGGATGCCGTAGCTCTTGTCCGCGCCGCCTTCGAGAATCTTGTGCAGGAAAACGATCTGATCGTTCCACTCACGCACCGCGACATTGAAGTTCTTCAAGCGCGGCAGACGCCCGGCCAGCTCCGTCAGCTCATGATAATGCGTCGCAAAGAGCGTCTTCGCGCCGACCTGATGATGCAGATGCTCGACAATGCTCCACGCCAGAGACAGCCCATCGAACGTGCTCGTGCCGCGCCCGATCTCGTCGAGGATGATCAAGCTCCGCGCCGTCGCGTTGTTCAGGATGTTCGCCGTCTCGCTCATCTCCACCATGAACGTGCTCTGTCCGCGCGCAAGGTCATCACTCGCGCCGATCCGGGTGAAGATGCGATCGATCAAATCAATGCGCGCCTCCGCCGCCGGAATGAAGCTGCCCGTGTGCGCCAGCAGCGCCAGCAGCGCCACCTGCCGGATGTAAGTGCTCTTGCCCGCCATGTTCGGTCCGGTGATCAGCGCGATCTGCGGAGCGCCGGTCGCCGCCCCTTTGCCATCAGCTTGAGCAATCCCTAACCTCGTGTCATTCGGCACGAAGCGCGTTTCAACCAGCGATTGGTCCAAGACCGGATGTCGCCCGTCGCGGATGAAGAACTCCCCGCCATCGTTCACCTGCGGCCGGCAGTAGCCGTGCAACCGCGCGCAATCGGCGAACGCCGCCAGCACATCGAGCTGCGCCAACGCATCCGCCGTCTGCTGGATCTGCCGCAGCCATTGGAGAACTTCTTCGCGAACCTTCAGGAACAAATCATACTCCAGCTTCATGCTCCGCTCCTCCGCGCCGAGGATCTTCCCCTCCATCTCCTTCAGCTCCGGCGTGATGAAACGCTCGCCGTTCGCCACCGTCTGCTTGCGGATGTAATGCGGCGGCACCTTGTCCAGATTCGACTTCGTGACCTCGATGAAATAGCCGAACACCGAATTGAACCGGACCTTGAGCGACGCGATTCCCGTGCGCTCGATCTCGTCCTGCTGCAATTTCGCCAGCCAATCCTTACCGCCACGCTGGGCAGAACGCAGCTCGTCCAGCTCCGCGCTGAACCCGTCGCGAATCAGGTTCCCTTCCTTCAACGCCAGCGGCGGCTCCTCCACGATCGCGCGTGCGATCACTTCGATGAGCGCCGGCAGCTCCGTGACTTGAGCCACGAGGTCGTCGAGCAAATCCGGGATGTGATGTTCCGCATCGCGAATCTGATCCTCCGTCGCGCTGGCAATGCCGAGCTGAGGCGCGGCCGACGGCACCGGGATCGACCCCGGGCCAATCATCGCCGCGAGCGTGTGCTTGATCTTCGGCAGCTGCTCCAGCCCCTGCCGCAGCGCATGAAGGTCACGCGCGTTCCCGCTGCCAATGCTCAACCGTCCGATGGTCCGCTCCAGATCGCGAACCTCCGCAAGCTGCGCGCGGAAACGCTCCAGCACCTCGCTGCTTTCCAGGAACGCCTGCACCGCATCCTGCCGGCGCGCAATCGCTCCCGCCTCCGCCAATGGTTGCGACAACCAGTCGCGCAATCGCCGCGCCCCCATCGGCGTGACCGTGCGATGCAGCGCGCCGTAGAGCGACGCGTTGCGCGGCGCATCCCGGTGCATCGGCTCCAGGATTTCCAGATGCCGCAGCGTCGTCGAATCGAGCACGAGAAACTCGCTCGGCTGATAGAACGACAAGGTGGTGAGATGCTGCGTGTCGCGACGCAAATGTTGTGTGAGGTAATGCAGGATCGCGCCCGCCGCGCCAATCGCCGCCGTGCGCTGCTTGAGGCCGAAGCCATCCAGCGTCGCCACCTTGAAATGTTCCCGCACCGTAAAGACCGCCGTCTCCGGCGCGAACACCCAGTCGTCATGCGGCATCACGATGGGAAACCCATCCTTCAACGCCGCGTGCAGCGCCATCGCTTCCGCCGGATAGATAATCTCGGCGGGCCGGAGCCGCTCCAGCTCCGTGATCAACGCCGCCTCACCTTCAACCTCCGTCACCTTGAAATTCCCCGTGGTAAGATCGACCAGCGCGAGGCCGAACATCTTCCCGCCCGCGCAGACGGCGGCGACAAAGTTGTTTCGATCCGACGAAAGCATCCGCTCATCGAAGTGCGTGCCGGGCGAAAGAATCTGCGTCACCTCCCGCTTCACGAGCTGGCCGGGCTTTGCCTCCTCGACCTGATCGCAAATGGCGACTTTGCGGCCCGCCTTGAGAATCCGCGCGATGTAGCCGTTCGCCGCGTGATGAGGGATGCCACACATCGGCACCACGCCGCGCTTGGTCAGGGAGACGTTCAGCAGTTGCGCGCCAGCCTGCGCGTCCTCGAAGAACATCTCGTAGAAATCGCCGAGGCGAAACAGCAGCAGCGCATCCCTGGGCAGTTCGCCTTTGATGCGGCGATACTGCGCCATCATGGGTGTGAGCTGGGCTTCGTTCGACATGTGCAGGGCGAGGTTAAGCACGAACCCGCGCACGGTCGAAACGATTTTTTCCAGCGCACCCGTTAAGGGGCGGATGATTTCCCGCCGTCACGTGGATCGCCTACGCGCCTGCCCGTCGCATCTTTTCGAGAATGTTCCTCGTGATCTGTTGCGCACGGCGGTCTGGACCTTGAGGTGAGGTATAAACAGAGGGACGCACATAGCCGGGCGGTGCGCTCAAGCCATCCGCCCACCAGCATGTCGCCGCGTTGAAGACGATGTTCCCGCGCGGCCCCGGATAAACCGTGGCCGTGAATTGCCCCTTGTTCGGCTTGCCCGGCGCGGACTGCGTCGGCGCCGTGGCAACAACTTCGAGACCGGGGATGCTCGCCGGATCGCCGTGCCATTCCCATCCCACCAGGCCGGGGATGCCTTCGCCCTGCTTCATTCCCGTGCCGGCAAAGATCCAATGCTCCGGCAAGGCACACACCCAGTCCGCGCCACCGGTCACCGGCCCCGTGCTGTGCGCGCCGATGAGTTCATTCGCGTAAGGACGTTCGTGGCGCAACGAGTTCATCGCTTGAAACTCGAACGTTCCTCCCGGCGGCCCGAACACCCCGACGCGCTCAAACGCGCGATGCTTACGGCCCCGCGCATCCGCTCCGTGCAGAATGCGGCCACACACGGCGTTCCCCGAGAAGAAGCCGACACTGACGCCCGCGCCGATGGCGGCCTTTACGTTCTCGTACATCTCGATGGACCAATATTCGTCGTGCCCGATGGACAGAATCCCCTTCGCCCGCAGCAGCCCGCGCGGGTCCACATGCGTGTCGTGATTGGAAATGTAGGTGACGTCGTAGCCCTGCGATTCGAGCCAGTAGGCGAATGGAAACTCCCAGAGGAACCATTCGCCGGAGCCGGTGCTGAGCGGCGCGTCCATGATCTGGCAGTACTTTCCGTAAGGCCGGTTGAAGCTCACCTGCACATCGCCGCCCCACCACCATTCGTGCTGACCGTTGTCGTAGAGCGCGAATTGTTTCGGCCAGCGATTGTAGGCCTGCCAGGTGTTGTCTGAGCATTGGAAGAGGTAGTCCGCGCGCCGGTCATCGCGCACAATGAAGATGACGTAGCTCTGCCACCCTTCGCGTTCCGCCGTGAGCTTGCCGACGTAAACACCGCTCGGCCAATCGCCGGGAATCTTCAACGACGCGCAGGATTCCCACTGACAGTCACGCACGCGCTTCTTGCCCACGGCTGGCTCGGGCTGCACGACGCCCTGAAACGGCCCAAGCGATTGCACATGCCGCCCGCCCGCGCCGCCGTAGTAGCCCATGCGATAGATATCAATGGTGAACGATGACACGGGGTTCGTGCTGACGAAGAATTCAATCCGCTCGCCCGCGCGGACGCTGGTGTGCGAGCAGTAGCCTTCGATCCACGGACAACGATACTTGGTGGCGGGATCGATGCGCGTCTTGGTGAGCATCCAATCGCGAGTGCCCGGCTTCGCGTTCTCTCGCCGGACGATGTCGGACGGCGCACCACCGATCGACACACAGCCGGAGAGCGCGGCCATGGCGCTCATTCCCACGGCACCCTTGAGCGCGGCGCGGCGGGAAATCCCGCGAGGTGATGGTGTGTCCGAGAACTTGGGCTGCGAAGGTTTGCGCTGCATAAAGGTGTGCAGCCGATTGAGCCAGCAAGCGGCGAGACTGGCAACCTCGCATTCAGTTCGTCCGTCCTTCGGCTTGACGAATGAACGTGGCCGGTGAAGTCTCGCCACATCACCGCAACTCAACCACGAGCCAACCCATGAACTCCCTTGAACTCTCATTCTCCCAGGACCGCCGCCGTTTCCTCAAAGGCATCGGCCTCGGCGCCATGCTCTTCACCACGACGGGCGCTTTCGCGGAAGCGCTCGTCCGCACACCCGCGCAGACCGAAGGACCGTTCTATCCGGACAAGCTCCCGCTCGATACGGACAACGATCTCCTGATCCTCAACGACACCATCACGCCCGCCGTCGGCGAGGTCACATGGTTGAACGGTCGCATCCTCGATTCACGCGGCGAGCCGATCCGCAATGCGCTGGTCGAGATCTGGCAGTGCGACAACAACGGCTCCTACATTCACACCAAGGACACGAACAAGGCGAAGGAGGACAAAAACTTCCAGGGCTTCGGACGTTTCCTCACCGGCTCATCCGGCGAATACGTCTTCCGCACCATCAAGCCCGTCCCCTACCCCGGACGCGCGCCGCACATTCACGTGGCCGTGAAGCTGAAGGGAAAGAAAGAGCTGATCACCCAGTGCTACATCAAGGGCCATGCCGGCAATGAGAAGGACTTCGTCTGGAAAGGCATCAAGGACGTGAAGGCGCGCAACTCGGTGACGATCTCCTTTGACCCGCTCAAGGGTTCGCACGCCGGCGAACTCGCCGCGAAGTTTGACGTGGTGATGGGCCTGACTCCGGCAGCCTGAGATTTTCACGAACCACTTCATCGGGGCTCCTTCCCTCTTGCCAAGGAAAAGGAGCCTCTGCATTTTCGCCCCATGCATTCCCACGAGTTGTTGCGTGAAGTTTTCGACAAGGCCAGCCCCAAGCAGGTCGCCGCCGATCTCGGCCTGTCGCTCTCGATGATCTACAAGTGGGCGGAGCCGGCTGACAACGTCTCCGGAAGTGGCGCTTCGAATCCGCTCGATCGCATCGATGCGCTGCTCAGGAGCACCAACGATGAGCGCCTCGTCCAGTGGATCTGCCAGAAGGGCGGCGGCTTCTTCATCCGCAATCCGAAGGTCCACAATGCGCATCCCGATTTCCTGATCCCGGCGACGAACGAGATCATCCAGGAGTTCGCCGACCTGCTGGCAGTGGTCGCCAATGCCGCCGCCGACAACCACATCTCACCGGACGAGGCGACGAAGATTCGCGCGCGCTGGGAGGAGCTCAAGGTCGCCACAGAATGCTTCGTGCATTGCTGCGAGGAGGGAAACTTCCAGCGCCTCAAAGAGCGCCCGCCGAGGATTCACCCGGAGAAGTGACGGGCGCAAGGGTGGCGCGTTTCAGTTCAGAAAGACCGCGTCCAGAACCCGCATCACGCCTCAACGGGCACGCCCTTGCCACCTGAAGGCGGCTGAGAATCGGACGGAGGTTTCACGTCGCGGAAGCTGCGCCACAGGCTGAGCGGCAAAGAGCCGATGGCAATCAGCGCGAGCTGGCTGCCGACAAAGAGCATCAGCCAGACGAAGGCGGCATCCATGAAGCCGTAGCTGTGCAGACCGATGCCGAGCATGTTCACGCCGAACCAGGACCAGCTCGTCACGATGTTCCCGGCGATGGCGCAGTTCATCAAACCGCGCTCGCGGATGATGCCGCCCCAGCGCAGGTGCAGAATGAGCGCGTTCCAGAGGACGATGATGAGCGCGCCGTTCTCCTTCGGGTCCCAGCCCCAGAAGCGTCCCCAGGATTGGTCCGCCCAGATACCGCCGAGCACGGTGCCGACGAAGCTGAACAAGGTGGAAAAGCAGACAATGCCGTAAACCATGCGCGAGAGACTTTTCGCCGTGACGCTGGTGAGCGTCTTGGTGAAGACGCCGCGCAGGATGTAAACGAGCGCAAGGAAGCCCGCCACGAACGTGCTCGCGTAGCCCAGCGTGATGACGACGACATGGGTCGCCAGCCAGAAATTCGTGTCGAGCACGGCGCGCATCATCTCCATCGTGTCGCCGCTCTGGGACAAGCTATGAGCGACGATCAGCGAGAGGAATCCAACGCATGTCGCCACTACAAGGCCGATGCCGTCCTTGAAGAACTTCTCCAGGACCAGGCCGAGCACGACCGCGCCCCAGCCAATGAAGATCGCGGATGAGTAAAGGTTCGTGACCGGCGGACGCCCTTCCAGCCACATGCGGAAGATGAGTCCGGACGTGTGAATGACAAAACCGATGAGGAGCAATCGCATCGCCGTGACGCGCCAGATCTCGTTCAGCCCGGCCCAATAGAGCAGCACGAGCAAGAACGCCACGATGTACATGTACATGCTCCGCTTGAACGCGAGGAGCTGGTTGAAGAACGTCTCCTGATTGCTCTTGGTCACTTCCTTGATCAGCCCTTCCGACTTCAGCAAGCCCTGGTAGCTGCCAATCTCCTGATTAAACTTTGCCACGTCTCCGGCTTGATACGCGGACGCCATTCCGGCCAGGAGCTTCACGGACTCGGGCATGGTTTCACCCGTCGCTTCCAGCAGCGCATCGCCCATGCGATGCCATGCCTCGTGGCCCTTGTCGCCTGCGTGCGGGAGGGGAACGATGAGCGGCGCGTCGATGCGGGCCATGACTTCGTAGCGGCTGGCGAGCTTCTGAACCGGTGCCAGCAACTGATCGATTGCTTCACGATCCATCTTCTCGCCGCGCGACTGGCGTTCCTGCGCCTCGGTGCGGGCGCTCTTTACCGCAGCGAGATACTCATCCAGCTCTTTCCGGAAGTCCTTCGAGTCCTGCGGTTGCAGCGTGTTCTTCAGTCGGAAGTAGAGACCGAACGCGTTGTCGAGCTTAACCACCGCTTGATCGAACGGGGTGCGTTGCGTCGCCTCAATCTTGGCCACGCGCTGCACTTCTGCGCGAAGCTCCTTCATGCGATCCGTGATGTCGTTGAAGCGATAGAAGTGAAGCCCGCTCTTATCCAATCCGCCTTCCAGCTTGAGCAGGCTGCGCAGGTCGGGATGGTTGATGACGAAAATATAACGGTCGTCGGCCTGCTCCGGGTTGCCCATCACTTCGAGCAGCCAGTCAGCGGGCTTCAACTTCTTGGGATGTTTCGAGAACTGAAACCACTTGCGCTCGGCCAACTCGCCGCCTTTGGCACGTAGCTCTTCCCAGCTTCCCCAGGCACCATCGACGCCATTGCCTTCGAGCGGCACCTCAGTGATGCCGCGAATTTGCATCAGGGAATTCCGGGCAAGGGAATCCATCGGCTGCACGCGACCATTGAAGACCAGCGGAAGCCGGGCGAACGCGGAGACGGCGAAGCCTTTGTCGGCGCGCTTCACGAAGAGCGCGGTCGCGATCTCCACCACGAACACGAGGATCAAGGTCCACGCCACGACGACACGCCAGCCACGCGGCTGGGCGGCGGCGGATTTTGAGTTTGAGGAGGATGAATTGCTCATGCGGCCTTTCTGCGGGAGATGAATCCGACGAGGTGAATCATGAATTGGATGATCATGCCGGCGGCGACGATCACGCACCCTGCGTAGGGCGTCATCCAACTGGGATTGCGGACGACTTGAAGGGTCGAGGAAGGAGTCTCACCAGATTGCGCCGCCATCTCGCCGGCAGCCATTTGGTATTGATAGAACGTCAGACCTGCATAACGAAGTGGACTGTTCATATAGATATCCACCTCGCGGTCTTCGCCTTTCGACGGATTTTGCACACGAACCCGGCTCCGGAAGTCTTTTGGAATATCCGTCCCTGGATACACAGAGTGAGTCGCCTTCAGCAGCGTCAACGAAAACGGCTTGTAGGCGCGCGCGGGACGAAAGACGAACGAGTAACTCTTGCCAGCAACATTGACTGATTGGTTCCCGGACAGCCGCGTCACCAGCGATTCCGCCATCTCCCGGCCCATCTGGCGGGAGTAGCTGGCACGCACACCAGACAGCATCGTTTCATCTGCGGACCAACCGGAGACGACCCAGGTGCCAAGGGAGCCGCTCGCGGCAGCCAGCTCGATCACTGCCGTGGGAACATTCTTCGTGTCCATCGAATGCGTGACTGGCGATTGGTGAAAGTCGAAGCTGGACGCGACTCCATTCGTGGTGAGCGGCGGAGCATTCTGCTGCATCGGCGCGCGGAAGACAGGTTCGGAGTTCCTCCAGTATTCCTTCACCCGCAGCGTGAACGGCATGTCCAGGTGCTTGATCTCCCCGCCCTGAGCAACCACGGATTGAGGGATCGCAACAACCTTCTCCGAGTTCGAATCTGCGTCCGTCGTCAAAACCAGCTCGTAGTCCATGCTGCTTTCCGACCAGGACTTCCCCTCCCCTTCCGAGAAGCGCAACTGTGTCTCGTGCGAGAACAAATCCGTGGTCAACTGCCCGACCAGCAACAGGATGATGCCGATGTGGGTGAGCTGGATGCCGAGCTTCTTCGTCGTGAACTGAAAGCGTTTGATGTGCGCCGCGATGAGATTGATGATCAGCAGCGTGCCGATCAGATAACCTCCGGGCAGAGGCATCGGGATCTTGTAGCCAAACATCGTGACACCCCAGACCCACCAATGTTTGAAGTAACGTTCCTGCGCCTGATACAGCCCTTCATCCGCCTGCGCGACGGTGCCGACGAAGACGAGAATGATTCCGAGCGCCAGCAAGACCACCGTGAGCCGGAGTGAACTGAAGATTTTTACGAATCGATCAAGCATGGTCGTTTGATTCAAGGCTTGGATTTGGCGAACGCGACGAAGGATTCCTTCTCCGGCGCCACCGCTTCGGCATCACCGAGGAGCTTGTAGAACCAGTAGCTGCCGTTTCGTGGAACCACGGCGCCGAACATCTTTTTGGAACTGCTGGTCATCTCCACCAAGATTGCGCCCGGACTCGCCGGGTCAAGTGGCGAAACGATGGAGCCAAGCTCGCTCTCTTTGAGCTCAGACAACCCAAGCTGACCTCGCCAGCGGTTGACATTGGCGAGGGTTCCGCCGGTGTCATTCGGGAAAACGCTGACGAACACTTCAGCCTTGGCTCCGCCACGCTCGGGCACCGCGAAGCGCGCGATCTGCATCTGGCCGGCCGCCAGTTCCTTCCATTGCGCGGGGACGGTCCAGTTCGGCTTGGCACCAGAACCAGTGTCAGCCGGTGCAGTTGCCGGTGCCGGTGCCGAGGCAGTCATCGGAGCTTCCTTCAGCCGGATGGATTTCAGGAATTCGAGGAACGCCGGCTTCTGCGCCGCGACCACGACGCCATCCCCGGACAGCTTGTAGAACCAGCTCGCGTCCTCGCGATGCACCATGGCGGTGATGATACGCGCGGGAGCGGATTGCCCCTCGGGCTTGCCCTCGATGGAGAACAGACTCCCGGACTCGCCGCCGACATCGACTTTCTCAAACTGCTTGAGCGCCTCCTCACGATCTAGAGCCGCCAGCCCCACCTGTTCGCGCCACATGTTCACGATCTCGGCATCGCGCCCGGCGAGCTTCGTCAATGGCGTGATCGTCACCTGAGCTTCAGCGCTTCCCTCTCCCTTGATGGAAAAACTCGCGACGCTCATCTGGCCCGCGCCCGATTCCTGCCAGCCCTTCGGCAGCGTCCATGTCACCTGCGGACGTGCTGGCGGCAGGCCCATGCTGCGACTCGGCGCTTGGGCAACCGTCTTCACCGGCTCCTTGGGAGCGTTGTAAACCTGGATCTCCTCGCGGCCGCAACCGCTGGCCGTCGCGACGACAGCCGCGAGCAACAACCATTTCGAGTGTCGGTTGATCGACGAGGAACAGCGGCGAGGCCACAGCACAAAATTCATCTTCAATACTTAGCTGACAGTGAATCCGCATCGCAAGAGGATTGCGGGCCATGTTGGACTTGGCCTCCGCGTCTTTTCTTCACCTTCATAAAATTTCGAGCGGCAAAATCCTGGCTCCCCCCCCGCTTTCAGTGGAACAGGTGAACGGCGAAGAACCTAAACCTTCTGAAGCGCGACTCCTCCGAACCCAAAGCGTAAAAGAGCCAGCGAGAAACTTTCCATGAATGGTGTTGATTTTGTCGTCATTATGGCGGACATACCTCCAATCAATTTCCTATAGAATATGTCGCGCGATCGGATGCAGAAGCAGCGGTTCGAGCTGAAGTACCTCATCACGGAGGAAACGGCTCTGCTGGTTCGTGACTTTGTCCGAAGCTACCTGGACTTCGACGAATACAGCGTCGGCAAGCCGAACTACTCCTACCCGGTTCACAGCCTGTATCTCGATTCCGACTCTCTCCATCTCTATTGGGAAACCATCAACGGCAACAAGAACCGTTACAAACTCCGGCTCCGGTACTACAGCACCAGCGCGGATTCACCCGTCTTCTTTGAAGTCAAACGCCGCGTCAACAGCTGCATCATGAAGCAGCGCGGCGGCGTGCGACAGGAATCCGTCCCCCTCCTGCTGAAGGGCCACCTGCCCCAAGCCGAGCACCTGGTTTCAAAGGCTCCGAACCAGCTGGTCGCACTGCAAAACTTCTGCAACCTCGCGCAGCAGATTCACGCCAAACCCAAGGTCCACATCTTCTACATGCGTGAAGCCTACGTCAGCGATGACGACCAGGTGCGTGTGACGATTGACCGCAAGGTTTACGGCGAGGCGAATCTCAATTACTCGATCAAGACGGAGATGCAAAGTCCTTCGCTGAGCTTTCCCAACCAGGTCATTCTGGAGCTGAAATTCACGAACCGGTTCCCGGACTGGTTCCGCGAGCTCGTCCGGGTGTTCGGGGTCATGCAGTGTGGAGCGGCAAAGTATTGCGAAAGCGTCCAGGGCATCGGCCACACCAAGCTCCACGCCATTCACCCGGTGGTCGAGGAAGGTGTCGGGGTCAACCGTTCCTGGTGACCCACCCCGGCCGGCGATGCCCCGACGACCGAACTTCTGCACGCCAAAGACGCGCGTCGCGTTGACTTGCCTCCGTGACCCCGCCATATTCCGGCCATGAACTTCGACATTTCACACCTTCTGGAACACTGGGATTTCCAGCCGGGCCAGGTGGTGGTCAGGAAATTTGTCGGCAAGGACGGCCAGGAGAAAATTCAACTGCGCGTGGATCTGGGGATTCTTCAGATGAACACCCACGGAAGACCGGACGGCAAGCGCCCCTTCGGTCACGCGTCCCTCTTCGATTTCTACATATCAAAGCTGCAAACCCATCGCCAGAGCGCTGGCGATGACGCATTCACGCTGAAGGCCGAGGACTGCGCGCGCCTGCAGATGGAGGCATTCCAATATCACCATCGCTACATCTGCCTGTTGCAACTCGAGGATTTCGCTGGGGCGTTGCGTGACACCGCTCGCAACTTGAAGGTTTTCGATTTCGTGGACGAATACGCGGTAGACGAGGATCTCGCCTGGTCGCTGCAACAGTTCCGTCCGCAGGTGCTGATGATTCACGCCCGGGCCGTGGCCACGCAGCATTTGCAGACCGAAGAGTTCGCCGCCGCGATCAAGGAGATTGAGACCGGGATTGATCGGCTGCGTGAATTCTACGAAGAGCACGGACGGCACGACTTGATGGCGCAAAGCCCCGAGATCAGCGCCCTGCAACATTGGCTGGAGGACGTGAATCACAAGCGCCCGCTGTCCAAGCGCGAACAACTCGAGCAAGATTTAAACGAGGCGGTGAAGCGCGAAGACTACGAAAAGGCGGCCAAGGTCCGCGATGCGTTGAAGCGGTTCAAGTCCAAGGAATAGCCTGCTCCGCCAACCCGCCCGGCGGCCGCAGCCTCTTCTTCAGACTTTCTGACGCCGGGCGATTCTCCAAGCCACCATTGCTGCGCCGAGACCCAGCAAGGCAAGCGTCGTCGGTTCAGGAACAGGAGGAGGCCCCGGCGGTCCCGGCCCCACTTCCAGGCGGATGTTCGGAGCGATGCTCTCTGGCGCATTAACGATCTCGAAGGGACGCGTACTGCCCCCGCTCGTTACTGTTGCTTCAAAGGTAAACGTAAGGACGAACGGCTCGGCGAAATTTACTCCAGGTGCATTGATCTGCGAGATGAGAATGGAATTGAGCGCAATCTCTTTGTTATCCGTTACCCGCGTGCCCGTCGGCAGGTAATCGGCGAATTTGAGCGGGTTGACGAGCGCCACGCCATTGACCGCCGTCACTGATGCCGTTTCGCGCAACGTGACGCCCGGCGCAATCAGGTCCGGGAAAAAGTCCAGATCCCGAACCGTAAACTTGAGGCTGGCCGACTCAATGAGCGAACCAGGTTCATTCAAAAGGAACCCGGGGAGGTGAAGGTTCAGCGTCACCATTCCAGCAGACACGCTGTTTGGCCGGATCACCACCCGCTGGCTGCCAAGCACGTCAAACCCGCTGGTTTCAGCCGGACGCCCGTCATAATAAACATCCAGCGAACCGCTCTGTCCGCCGAGCGGAATCAAGAAATCGGGAACCGACACCATGAGCGGACTCGTGCTCTCTGTTGCCCCCAGCGAACGCAGGCTGCCACCAGCCATCAACAAGACTCCGCAAACCATCAAAGACATGTACTTCATAATCAAAAACCACGCAGAAAAAATCTCACCGACGATGTCACACTGGATTATCAACCCAAGCATGGCAAGTGCTTCCGTCTGCCAAAACCGGAGCGGGCGAGATCTCCCGGAGATCAGGATTCGAGTTGCCAAGGGCGTTCGTGGCCAGTGAACTGTCGCGCAGTTCGCGCGGCGCATGAAAAAGTATGACCTCAACCTGACGACCAGCCTCTTCCTCGGCTTCCTGCTGGTCTTCTTTGGGCTGTTCCTCTTCTACCCCATCGGCCTGCTATTGAAGGGCGCGTTCGTGGTCGAAGGAAAGTTCAGCCTGCGCTACTTCGAACTCCTCCTCTCCAGCCCGCTCCAGCGTGAGTCGTTGCTGAACAGCTTTCTTATCGCGATCTTCACCACCGCCGCCACCACCCTGCTCACGCTGCCGCTGGCGTGGGCGATGACCCGCTTTTCGTTTCGCGGCAAAGCCATCCTCGGCAGCCTGCTGCTGGTGCCCATGATCATGCCGCCGTTCGTCGGCGCGATTGGGCTGCGTCAATTGCTCTCCCGCTTCGGCTCGCTGAACTTATGGCTGATGGATCTCGGAATCATCGCACCTGATCAGCCTATTGACTGGCTCGGTGCCGGCGGGTTCTGGGGCATCGTGCTGCTGCAAGTGCTGAACCTCTACCCGATCATGTTCCTCAACGTCTCCGCTGCGATGGCGAACATTGATCCCGCCCTGCGCGAGGCCGCCCAGAACTTGGGCGCGAACGGCTGGCGACTGTTTCGATCCGTCACGCTGCCGCTGATTCTGCCCGGCTACTTTGCCGGGGCGATCATCGTCTTCATCTGGGCTTTCACGGACCTGGGAACGCCCCTCATCTTCGGCTTCTCGCGTGTCGTGCCGGTGCAGATTTTCGACGCGGTGAACGAGGTGAACACGAACCCGATGGGCTACGCGCTCGTCGTCTTCGTGCTCGTGCTCACCGTCGCGCTCTTCGTCATCAGCAAACACTTCCTCGCCCGCAAACGCTACGAGATGATCGCTCGCGGCCACACGATCGGAGCGGAGACGCAGGCCACCTCCAGACAGACCGCCCTCATCTGGCTGTTGACGGGCGGCCTGATTCTCGTCGCGCTGCTGCCGCACTTCATGGTCATCGTGCAGAGCTTCTCGGAACGCTGGTTCTTCACCGTGCTGCCGACCGAATGGACGGGCGGCACCTACGGCGAAATCTTCCACGACAAGCTGACCGGCACGAGCATCCGCAACAGCCTGCTCTTCTCCAGTTGCAGCGCGTTTCTCGATCTCGTGCTCGGCGTGATCATCGCGTGGCTGCTCACCCGACGCCGGATTCCCTTCGCCGGATTGCTCGACGCCCTCGCGATGCTGCCACTGGCGCTGCCCGGCATCGTGCTCGCGTTCGGCTACGTGGCGGGCTTCGACAACTTCAAGAACTCGTGGCTGAACGAATACTTCAATCCGCGCAACAACCCCACGCTGCTGCTCATCATCAGCTACAGTGTGCGGCGATTGCCCTACATCGTGCGCTCGGCTTACGCGGGATTCCAGCAGACGAGCGTCACGCTGGAAGAAGCCTCGGCGAATCTCGGCGCGTCGCCGTTCCGCACGCTGCGCAAAATCACGCTGCCTCTCGTGATGGCAAACCTCATCGCCGGAACCATCCTCACGTTCTCGTTCGCCATGCTGGAGGTGAGTGACGGGCTCATCCTCGCGATGAAGGAGCAATATTTCCCCATCACAAAAATGATTTACCAATTGATGGGCCGCATCGATCCGAACGCGCCGAGCATCGCGAGCGCGCTCGGTGTGGTGGGAATGATCCTGCTCACCGTCAGCCTGCTGGTGGCTGGGAAGATCCTCGGGAAGAAGATGGGGCAGTTGTTCCGGGCTTAGCCGGAACGATGTAGTGGGAATGCCGTCGGGGCGATCAAAGTTCCCTGTGCGCGCCACGACCATCTCCTGGCGGAGCGTTTGCATTGGGATAGGAAATCCCTATGGCGAACCAAGGAAACAAGTATTTCAATCGTCAGGGCATGAATGCTCTGATGAGCTCAGCGCAGACACGCACACTAAAACTCGTTCAATGAATTTAGTTCAACTGACTTAAGGGAAAAAACATATGTCAACCGAAGCCAAATGCCCGTTCAACCACACCGCCGGCGGCGGCACCACGAACCAAGACTGGTGGCCTAACCAGTTGAAAGTCGAACTGCTGCGCCAGCATTCTTCCAAGTCCAATCCCATGGGCGAGGACTTCGACTACGCCAAAGAGTTCAAGAGCCTCGACCTCGCGGCGGTGAAGAAGGATCTCGCGGTGGTGATGACCGACTCGCAGGACTGGTGGCCGGCGGACTTCGGCCACTACGGCCCATTTTTCATCCGCATGGCCTGGCACAGCGCTGGCACTTACCGCACCGGTGATGGCCGCGGTGGTGGCGGCCGCGGCCAGCAACGCTTCGCTCCGCTCAACAGCTGGCCGGACAACGTAAGCCTCGACAAAGCGCGTCGCCTGCTCTGGCCGATCAAGCAAAAGTATGGGCGGAAAATTTCCTGGGCCGACCTGATGATTCTCACGGGCAACGTTGCACTGGAAACGATGGGCTTCAAAACGTTCGGATTTGGCGGCGGCCGCGAGGACGTCTGGGAGCCGGATCAGGATGTCTATTGGGGCAACGAATCCAAGTGGCTGGATGACGCGCGTTACTCCGGCGATCGGAATCTGGAGAACCCGCTCGCGGCCGTGCAGATGGGTCTGATTTACGTCAACCCGCAAGGCCCGAACGGCAACCCCGATCCGGTCGCGGCAGCGCGTGACATCCGCGAGACGTTCGCCCGCATGGCGATGAACGACGAGGAGACGGTGGCGCTCATCGCCGGCGGCCATACCTTCGGCAAGACCCACGGCGCCGGCCCTGCGTCCCATGTGGGGCCTGATCCGGAAGCAGCCGGCCTTGAGGAACAGGGCCTGGGCTGGAAGAACAGCTTCGGCACCGGCAAAGGAGGCGACACGATCACCAGCGGCCTGGAAGTCACCTGGACCACCACGCCCACCAAGTGGAGCACCAACTTTTTCTGGAACCTGTTCGGCTACGAATGGGAGCTGACGAAGAGCCCGGCTGGCGCGCATCAGTGGACGCCGAAGAACGGCGCCGGCGCTGGCACCGTGCCGCATGCGCATGACAAGACCAAGCGCATCGCGCCTTCCATGCTGACCACGGATCTCTCCCTGCGATTCGACCCGGCCTACGAGAAGATCTCGCGCCGGTTCATGGAGAATCCCGATCAGTTCGCGGACGCGTTCGCCCGGGCGTGGTTCAAGCTGACGCACCGTGACATGGGCCCGCTCGCTCGTTATCTCGGCGCGGAGGTGCCTGCGGAGGAACTCATCTGGCAGGACCCGATTCCCAAGGTGAATCATCCGTTGATCGATGCGCAGGACATCGCCTCCCTGAAGGCCAAGATCCTCACGTCCGGTCTGTCCGTCTCGGAACTCGTTTCCACCGCGTGGGCGTCGGCGTCCACCTACCGTGGCTCGGACATGCGCGGCGGAGCGAACGGCGCCCGCCTTCGCCTGGCACCGCAGAAGGATTGGGAAGTCAATAATCCTGCCCAACTGGCCAAGGTGCTCAAGACTCTGGAAGGCATCCAGAGCGCGTTCCACGGCGCAGCGGCCGGCGGCAAGAAGGTCTCCCTCGCCGACGTGATCGTGCTCGGCGGCTGCGCCGGTATTGAGCAGGCGGCGCAGAACGCCGGTCACACGGTGACGGTTCCCTTCACGCCGGGACGCATGGACGCCTCGCCGGAACAGACCGACGCGGCCTCCTTCGCCGTCCTCGAACCCATCGCGGACGGCTTCCGCAATTACCTCAAGTGCAAATACACCGTGTCGGCCGAAGCACTGCTGATCGACAAGGCGCAACTGCTGACTGTGACCGCGCCCGAGATGACGGCGCTCATCGGCGGCATGCGCGTGCTGAAGACCAACTTCGGCGGCACGCAGCACGGTGTCTTCACCAAGCGCCCAGAGGCGCTGACGAACGACTTCTTCGTGAACCTGCTCGACATGAGCACGGAGTGGATGCCGGTCTCGAGGGACGCCGACGTGTTTGAAGGTCGCGATCGCAAGACGGGTGCCGTCAAGTGGACCGGCACACGCGTTGATCTGGCCTTCGGATCCAACTCCCAGCTCCGCGCCCTCGCTGAAGTCTATGGATGCTCCGACTCGGAAAAGAAGTTCGTCCACGATTTCGTCGCGGCCTGGAACAAGGTGATGAACCTGGATCGCGTGGACCTTGCGTAAATCGGGTTGACCGGGTGGCTGACTAGATCGGCCGGCGGCAAAGGTGACGCGCTTGTGGTCAGGAAAAAAACGGGTGGTCGCCAACGCACCCTCGTCATCTCGACTCCTGCGCGGATGTCAGGACGGCTCATTCCAGACTCATGCCACCGCAACTCTCCAGCCCTGGAACGCTGACTCAAATGCCTCATCGACCGTCCTCATCTGGACGCCGGCAGCCAGCAGCTTCGTCGTGTCGAGAATGCAGTTCGAGCGCGGCGCCTTCACGCCAGCCGTGTAGAACTGATTGTCGTCCGCGAAGAACTCGAACGGCCGTGCCGGCTTCAGCAGTCGCTCGATCTTCTCCACGATCTGTCGCGTCGAGATCGCGCCGGGATTCGTGACGTTGTAGATGCCGAAGTCCGCGCGCCGCTCCCACAGGTCGAGACAGGCGCGCACGAAATCGCCGCGATGCGAGAACGAGTTGAGGTTCTCATACACCTTCGGATACTTCTGCAGCTTCGTCAGCGCATTGCGCGGACTGTCGATCTCGTCGAACGGAATCCGCAGCCGCCAGATGTAATTCTGTCCGACACCCGCAATGGCCTCCTCCGCGAGCACCTTGGTCCCATTATGAAAACTGCACGGCGGATGGCGGAAGGAAAAGTTCGGCACCTCATCCTCCGAGTAACCCTTGAACCGCTCCGGGCTGCGGAGGAACAGCTCACGCACCTCAGGCTTGTTCAATTCCAGTTCGAGACACCATTGACCCGCGTCATCACGAATCTTCGCGCCGTTATAGATGCAACCCGTCGAGACATGACCCCAAGGCACGCCGGCCTCCTGACACGCATGGGCAATCGTCACCGGCAGCACGACGTTCCCCAGCAACGTCTCTGCCTTCGCATTCTCGCACGCATCGACATTGGGTTTGCCGATGTAGCCTGCGGCGTTGATGACGAACGTCGGCTTGCGCACACGCAGGAAATTCAGAAGCACATCAAACCGGCTGTAATCCACCTCACGCCGGGAGAGCGGCGTGAAGGCGAGCTTGCGACGGTTCAATTCCGCCACGAACGCCTCGCCCACGTAACCGCTCGCACCGAGAAGAAGAATCATGATGCGAATCTGCCAGAGAAACAAAAAGGCCGGGAGAAAATTCCCGGCCTTCGTGAGCGATAAAATTCAGCGTCGTTCCCCTGCCCTACTGCAGCACCATCTTCCGGCTGTAGTACGCCTCCGCGTATTGCGTGGGCGAGGCGCATTCCATGCCGCGAATGCGCGGCGTCGCGAGGAACAGCTCATCCGTGAACCAATGCTTGGTGGACTGTGATTTGAAATGCTTGGCCAGCAGTTTGCCCTTCCGTTGAAGCTGCGCCTTCGTCACCGGGACGAAGAAGTTCGGTGAGCCGTAATCGCCGTCGTACTTCGGAATCTCGTATTCGAGCACGACATGGTTGCGAAAAGTGTTCCATGCAAGATCGGAGAGCACGCGATGGTCTTGATGCCGATCCTCGCGGTAGTGCGTGAACACAACGTCGGGCTGGAACGG
>CAMCCU010000008.1 GCA_945872975.1 Pedosphaera parvula Ellin514 | reverse complement strand
GCAATACAACCCCGCGACACCGGAACCCGCGAAGGTGAAGATCGGCCAGAGGTCTTTCGACTTGGCTGCGAGCAGGGTGAGCAGTGCCGGAGCCATCAACACGGCGAAGAAGATCCACCATCCACCGCGAGCCTTGCCCTGACCGGCGGATGAGGCATCGGAAGGAACCGATGGAGGATCGTGTTGGTCGCTCATAGTTTCAAAGATTAGACCGGGCTGGGCATCTTCCGTTTGGTTTTCAGCGCAAGCCAGAGCCAGAACACGGCGGCGACGCCGAGCGCGGCGGGCAGGATCATCACCGCCTGTTGCAGGCTGCCCCAGTGGTCGGAGAGATGCCCGACGATCTCCGAGGACCACAGGTCACCGAAGAGATGGATGCAGAAGATGGACATCGCCATCGCGCTGGCGCGGAGGTTCGCCGGCACGGTTTCCAGGATGAGCGTGTTCACCGGGCCGGTGCCGAGGAAGATGAAGAACATCGCCGCCGCGAGACAGCACATGGAGAGCGTCTTGTCGCCCGCCATGAAGGCGACGGCGGCGGTCGGCGCGGCGAGCAGCACGGAGAGCGACAGCATCCAGGCGTAGCCGGCCGGGTTGCGCTTCTGCCACGCCGTTGCGGTGAATCCGCCGACGAGCGTGCCGAGCAGCCCCGCCACCACGAGCACCGCGCCGAAGAAGGTGGCGGCGGATTCATTCGCCACGCCGTGGACGCGATGAAGGAAGGTCGGCCCCCAGACGCCGAACGCGCCGAGCGCGAACGTGTAGGCGGTGTAGCCCCAGACGACGAGGTTGTAGTCCGCGAGGCGGAAGAGCTTGAAGACATCGCGCGGCTTCGGTTTTTCCGCAGCGGTGCCTTCGGCCTGGCCGCGCTTCGGTTCGCCGAAAGGCAGGAGCACGAGGGCGAGGGCGAGTCCGGGCAGGCCCGCCCAGATGAAGGCGTGTCGCCAGCCGAAGTTCGCCGCGACTTGTCCGCCGATGATGTTGCCGAGCGCCGCACCGACCGGAATGGCGACGTAGAAAATGGTCAGGGCGTTGTTGCGGCGTTCCGTCGGGTAGGAGTCGGAGATCAAGCTGGGGCTGATGGTCGCGTAGCTGGCCTCGCCGACGCCGACGAGGACGCGATAGGCGAGCAGCCACGCGAAGCTGGTGGCGTAGCCGGTGAGGACGGTGCCGAGGCTCCAGATGAAAATGCCGACGGCGATGAGCCATTTGCGCGAGGCGCGGTCACCGAGGTAGCCGAAGATCGGCGAGGTGACGAAGTAGCCGAGCATGAAGATGGTGTTGATGCGGCCCAGCTCGCCGTCGCCGACCTTGAACTCGGTGGCGATGGGCGTGAGGACGGCGGAGACGATGTAGCGGTCGAGGTAATTGAAGAGGTTCAGCCCGGTGAGGATGAAGAGCGTCCAGAAGGGCGAGAGAGAGCGGTTCATAATGACCAATTTTCAATGTCCAATGCCCAGGGAAATCCAAGGGGGCGAAGTTCGAGGGAGGCGCGGTGTCGGGAGTTCAGCCCCGAAGGGGCGCAAGACGATAGCCCAGGGCGCAGCCCTGGGTTTGGTGGCTCTGAAATCGTCAGCCCTGTAAGGGCGGAAGAGACGGATAGACGCAGATTTCCATCGCAGATGAGAGAGTTGGGAGAAGGCTCGCCCTCGCCCCTGCTCAATTGCTGGGGCTTATCGTTTCGCAAAAATTTGTGACCATCCTCCCGAATCCCAAGTTGATTGTGGTTCCAGCCGTGCGCCCGCCAGCGTGAGGTCGAATTGGACGATGCCGGCACCTTCTCAAATTGAGCGATCAATTCGCGGAACAGGGTCTCCGCTTCCGCGAACTTGCCTTGGAGGCACAACACCGTGCCGAGCGCCTTTGAATACTCAGCAAAGTCCGGATGTTCGCCGCCCAACCGCTTTTTCAAGATGTCCACGGCTTCGCGATAAAGCGTTTCCACTTCGGGCAGTTTCTCGTCGCGCTCTAAGAGACGCGCAAATGCCGCCAGCAGCCTGGCCAGGGCGGGATTCTCGGGATCCAACTTCCTGCGCAAGGCAATGGACTCGCGATACATGGTCTCGCCTTCGGACAGTTTGCCCTGCGCCACGAGCAATTCGGCGATCAAGCCGATGGAACTGGCCACTTGGAGGTTGTCATTGCCCAGCAGCTTGCGACGTATCGCCAGCGATTCGCGGTGGAGCTGCTCGCTCTCGGCCACTTTGCCCTGGCCGGCGAGGTCAAACGCGAGGCTCTTGAGCGAGGCGGCGACTTCCAGATGCTCGTCGCCAAACAGCTTTCGTCGCATGGCCAGGGATTGCCGATGCATGGCTTCGGCCTCGGGCAGCCTGCCTTGCACGCGCATCATGTTGCCCATGCTGCCGAGCGAAGACGCCACGGACGGATGCTTGCTGCCAAACAGCTTGATCCGCATGGCCAGCGCCTCGCGATTCGCGGCTTCCGCTTCAGCAAACTTCTGCTGTTCGTAAAGTGCACTGCCCAGACTGGCGAGTGAATCGGCAATGTCGGAATGTTCCTGGCCCAGAAGCTTGCGGCGGATGGCTAGCGCTTCACGGTGCATGGCCTCCTCCTTCTTGAATTCACCCAGATTGCGATAAACTGAGCCGATCGTGCTGCGTAAATCCGCTTCGGCCTCCGGCTGGCTGGCGAGATCCTTGCCGACGCGCGTGGCCGTGTTGTCCAGAATCTCCTTCAACATGGTCGTGTCGCGACCCTGGGCGACAGATGAACCGACTCCTTCGAGCATGTCCTTGAGAAACTGGGCGACCTGCCGGCTGCGGGCCGCTTCAATCTGGGCAATCCTCTTTTCGTCCTCGGCTTCCTTTCGTAGCCGGGTTTGCTCGCGTTCGGCGCGGGTGGCCCGGTACGCCTGCCAGGTGCTGGCAGCGACTCCACCCAGTAGAGTCAGCAGAACAGCAACGACCGCGGCGAAGGCCAGCTTGTTGCGCCGGACCAGTTTCTGAAAGCGGTAGCCCGCGTTCGGAGGGCGCGCGACCACCGGTTCGTTGCTCAGGTGACGCTGCACGTCCGCCGCCAGGCCGCTTGCCGTTTCGTAACGGCGCGCGCGCTCCTTCTCCAAAGCCTTCATCACGATCCAGTCGAGGTCACCGCGCAACAACGCGCCGAGCCGAGCCGGTTCCGCCTGACGATGCTGGGCCACGGCCGTGAGGTCGGCGGCGAGCATCGTGCTCAACCGCGTGGAAGGCCGCACCGGTTCCTGCTCGCGGATGATGCGGCGCATCGCGTCCAGTCCCGAGGCCATGAGTTCCTTGGCATCGAACGGCGTCTGGCCGGTGAGCAATTCGTAGAGCAGCACGCCGAGCGCGTAGATGTCCGTGCGCGTGTCGATGTCCAGACTCGTCATCATGGCCTGCTCAGGACTCATGTAGGCGGGCGTGCCGATGAATTGCTCGAAGGCGGTGAAGACGGTCTTGTCGGTAAGCCGCTGGTCGTTGGTGGCTTTGGCAATGCCGAAATCGATCACCTTGGGACAACCGGCTGCGCCCGGCTCGCTGATGGTGACGAGAATGTTTGAGGGCTTGATGTCGCGATGGATGATGCCCTTCTGGTGCGCGTGCTGAATGGCGTGACAGACCTGCGTGAACAATTTCAGCCGGTCCTCGGTGGAGAGATTGTTCTGGTCGCAGTAGTCGGTGATGCGCACGCCGCGCACCAGTTCCATCACGAAGTAAGGTCGGCCGGTGTCCGTCGCGCCCGCGTCGAACACCTTCGCGATGTTCGGATGATCCATCAGCGCCAGCGCCTGCCGCTCGGCTTCAAAGCGGGCGATGACCTGTTTGGTGTCCATGCCCAGCTTGATGACCTTGAGCGCCACGCGGCGGCGCACCGGTTCCTCCTGCTCGGCCATGTAAACCACCCCGCAACCGCCCTCGCCAATTTGTTGCAGCAACTTGTAGCGGCCAATCCGGTCGCCGGGCTTCTCGGTCGGCAGGATGGGCTGACGAAGGACTGGAGTACGCATCAGGAAGTCGGACCCGCCATCGTTGGCGTCCGCTTCCAGCAGTGAGACGATTTGCTCCTTCAACGCCGCGTCGTCCTGGCACGCCTCGGCCAGGAAGCGCTCGCGCTCCGCGCCCGCCGGCCGGGCTTTGGCCTCGTGGAGCAATTCGATAATGCGATCAGCGTTTGCCACAATTGTTTAGTGAAGGAGCGCGGCTGTGTGCGTAGCACCAGCCGCAGCAGCCGGAAACAGTCACCGAACTGCGGCTGGTCCGTTGGACACAGCCGCGCTCCGTCGCCGCGATGCTTTGCTTCTTCAACCTGTTCATGCGGAATCCAGCCGTGAACTCCCTCAAAAATCTTTGGCCTTCTACTACGGCGTTCCGGTCGTTCCCTTTCGGACCTCGCGCAAAAGCCAGGCACGGGCAAATCCCCAAACCCGCTCCGCCGTGGCGAGGGACACACCCAGTTCGCGCGCTGCCTCCTCTTGCGTCAGCCCGACGAAGAAACACAGCTTCACCATTTCCGCCGCGCGGGTGTCCACCGTCGCCAACCGATCCAGCGCTTCGTCCAGCGCCAGCAACTCGTCGTCGGGCATGGGCGACGTGATCTCCACCTCGTCCAGATCCACCCGCTGCAAGTCACCGCCGCGTTTCAACGCCTGCTTCTCGCGGGCGCGATCCACCAGGATGCGCCGCATGGCCTCCGCCGCCGCACCGAAGAAATGCGCGCGATTCTGCCAGGTCGGTTGCTGATCGCCGCCGAGATGGAGCCAGGCTTCATGCACGAGAGCTGTTGGCTGAAGCGTATGGCCGGGCGCTTCACTGGCCATCTTGTGCGCCGCCACCCGGCGCAGTTCGTCATAGACCAGCGTCAGCAATTTCTGCGCGGCTTGCGCATTGCCCTGTTCGATGGCTTGAAGGATTTGCGTGACGTCGCTCATGGCCTGGCTAGGGGCAAGCGCTGCGGAAGGTTTCCGCGGCTCGGGGCCACAAGCGTGATTTGCGGTCCTTGGAGTAGACGGACTCTCTCCAGCGCGTGGTCGAAACCCAGCTCAGCATTTCAGCCCAAGGCTCCGCATTGACCTGCTCGCGCATGATATTTGCCGAGAGAATGGCAGAATCCACATCCCCTGGCAAACCCACAGACCAATTTAACGGGCCAGCAGTTGGGGACCAAGGCAATCGCTACAAACCCCCGTCAAATCTTTTCTGAAAAATCGTTTTGCCCGTTGCCGCCCGGTGACGACACCTCGCCACCTGTCCCCGCCTGATGCCCGCGTTCTCGCCCGGATTCGCAAAGCATTGTCTGTTACGTAGCGCCGCATCGGGAAACGCTCGCCTACACGGTGCGTCAAATGGATCCAGCGTAACGGGGTCGGTTCGTAACGCGGTCGGTCCCAGTTAACGCATTCTATCACTTCAGAATCCCCGTCAACTCTCGAAACGGGGTCCTGTTATTGTCCACTCCGCCTGCCTCCTTTCGTGCTAATCCGTGCAATCCGTGTCTCTTGGTCGTCTCTCACACGCTGCTTCAAAAGCGATTTGCTTCGAGTGAACTTCGGCCCTCGCCCCAACCCGCATCATCCCAATCTGATTGCCTTCATTGCCGCGCCACTCAGACTTCCCGCATGCCACCCCAGGTCAATCAACCAGCCAAATCGGTGCACACTCTCGCGGATCTGGCCCGCGCATTGCATCGTTCCGCCGTTTACCTTCACGGCATCCAGGCCCGTTTCGAATTGCTCCCCTTCGACGGCGACGGTTACTCCACCGCCTATCTCGAACTGCTTCGCACCCTCGTTTACCTGCGCACCCTCGCCGTCTCGGAGGAAACCTTGCGCGACCTCTGGCAGATCGAGAAGAAGCTCCTTCAATTGCTCCATGCCGATTCCACCGGTTCACCCACCTGGTTTCTCGATTCCTGCGGGCAATCCTCGAATCCCGGGCAGCGTCTCCTCCTCACCAACCACGATCTCGGCGTCAATGTTCCATCACGCACCGTGCAGCTCGGCCTGAACTTCGCCGACACGCTCCCTGAACTTTTCGCCAGCCGCGAGATGGGCGAGGACGTCCTGCGCGTCCTCCACGACTACCTCAAACTGCACGCCCGCATTCTCGACCTCATCCAGGGAGAACTCCCTCTTCTCCGCGCCGCCACCCGCTGGGCCACCCGCTTCAAGTGAGCTCCAGCAGATTTCTTCACACGCTGCTTCAAACGCCATTTGCTTCGAGAGTGAAACCTTCCGGTTATCGGCCATTGGCGATTCAGCCACAGCCTTACGGAGTCAACTCGACCAGCGTGATGCCGGGGTTGGCCCGGTTGTAATCCCGGTCCTTGCGCAAAGCCGTGTGCCGGTGCACGAATTCCCGCCCCTCGTTGCTGTCCGACGAAAACCGTTCCCCTGGCAGAACAAAACTCGCCTTGCCTTCCTTCACCCGCAGCCGGAGCGATTTGCGAATTGCCGGCCCCAGCTTGCCGCCCTCGCCGCTGGAACCCCAGCCGTGGACAACCTTGATCACCCGCACCCCGCGCGCCCGGGCCGATTGCATCTCGCTGACCAGTCGCCGCCGTGCATCATCCACGGTCGGAAAACCCGCTTCCAGGTTGAGAGTTGCCAAAGCCATTTCGCAACAGCCTGCCATGCCCGCCGCCCGACATCGACCGCAAAGAAAATGGCGCGTGAACCATGCGATTCATGCGCCAAATTCCAGACAACTCCTGACAGTATTTCTGCGCGTTGGGTGTATTTCCCTGCAAACTGCCCAAAACCACAACCTGCGTTCTGCCCTTTATTTACAGGGTTTTCGCGCATGTTCTCGCAGATACATTCACAAACCTTATCGGACCTTCAGCCCTGCCAATCAGTTCGGCTTGAGGCTGCAATTGCGGGTGTCGCCCGATGCCTGCATCGCCTTGATGAGCGTGGTCTGGTTGAACTGATGCGTGCTGCCGTCGGCGAGGACCATGTTGCCGGCGTTCTGGTGCATCGTCGCATCCCAGCGCGGCGTCTCGGTGGGAACGAGCTGGGTGATCACCCCGTTCAACGCGGCCGGGCCGCAGTTCTGACCATCCTTGCCCATGAGGTTGCGGTCGCCTGCGAGGTGCATCCCTGGCTTGTCCGGACCGGCGCTGGTCCCGATCGCGAAGCTGACGCCGGCGTTCTTCAGCGTCATCAAACCATACGGCTGCGCTGAGAAATCGATGGCGCGCTGCTTCACGCCATCGCTGGGGCAAGTGAGGATCTTGGGCGTCACCATCTCGTTGGAGAGCGTGGCGAAATGCATCCAAACTTCCGTGAGCGTCTTGCTGCCGCCCTCCACCGGGTCCACCACCGAAGGATATTTGTCGCCATGATCATCCGCCCACAAGGTGAAGGCCAAACCCAGTTGCTTGAGGTTGTTCACGCAGGTGATGCGCTGGGCCTTGGACTTGGCTTTGGCGAGCGCAGGCAGGAGCAGGCCGGCGAGGATGGCAATGATGGCGATGACGACGAGCAGCTCGATGAGCGTGAACGCGGCGCGCGATGAGGGACGGATTTGCGGATTCATGATGCGTGTTGAAGGACGGAGGTAGGACGATTCGGGGCCGGTGGCGTATTCGGGAAAAGTCCGGACGGCGAAGATTCCTCAGATGACTCTCGTTGGCATCGAAGCTGTTAAGACGCTCCTGTGAGATCGCCGGGATGTAACTGTTTTCACCTGCGTTTCCACTGCCAAAGGCCGGCAGGAAGTTACAACTGAGCCCCGTGTCCGAGAACTAATCGAACAAACATAGAAAGAAAAATGAAGGAACATTCTTCCCAAGGAATGGGCATTCTTGCCGCGCTGTTGCTGGCGGTTTTTGCCGGAGCGAGTCTGAAGGCGGCCGATGCGAAGTTTATGGTCGTCGCCAAAGGGCAGCGCTGGATGCAGACAAACGCCAGTGCTGCGGTCGCCGTGCCGGGCTCGAACCAGGTGTTCATGGTGTCCGTGGATACCAGCGGGCCGGAGACTGTCACCAACGGCTCGCTAATCCTGCCGAACGCCACTGTGGTCCCGTTGGTAGGCGAGGGCGACAATCACGGCGGGCTGGAACAGATGTTCGCGTCGCAGGGCGCGCTGGATGCCGCGTTCCCGAACGGCACGTACAAGATCGTGATCGAAGGCGTGAACGATGGCGCGAGGACGAACGCAGTTTCGCTGACTGGCAACAGCTATCCGGCGACGCCGTACTTCAACGCCTTCACCGCTTCGCAGGCCATCGATCCCAACACGGACTTCAACCTGACGTGGGACGCCATTGCGGGCGCAACCGCCGGTGACTTCATCAACATCGAGATCGTCGATTGCACGGACGACCACGTCGCCTCGACGCCGTCGCCGGGGCAGCCGAATTCCCTGAACGGCACCTCGACGAACTTCGTGATCCGCGCGCGCAGCCTGCGCCCCGGCATGATGTACAAGGCGAAGATGATTGTGGCTCACTTCACGACCTTCGATACGAACAGCTATCCGGGCGCAGCGGTGACAGCGGGTTATCTGAAGGAAATCTTCATGCCGCTGACGACCACCGGCACGCCGGTCGATTGCCCGCCTGGACGTCTGCAAATGGTCTTCAACTTTCCGAGCGGCGGATTCGACGCGACCAATGGCGTCATCTCCTTTCCGCAGGCGCTGGCGAATTACTCGGCGCAGCTCGAAGTGCGCTACGAGACAAATGCGCCCGCGAACATCACGTTTACCGGCCCGGGCGGATCGGGCTTGAACAACACCACCAACGCGTGGGGCAACGTCAACGAATGGGGCGCATGGTTCTCCTCGCCGATGATTCCGCTCCCGCCCTTCCCGCCCGGCGGTGTGTATGTGGTGAATTATGGCGGCAACAACTGGAGCTACAATCTCCTCAATCCGAACGCCGCCAGCCAGCAGTTGCTCATTATCCCCACGATCGTGCTGGATCTCGAAACCAACGTGACGGAAGTGCGCTGGCGCTTCACCGACACCAACGGCGTCACCGTTAGTGCTCCCGCTTACGTGGACGAAGTTTCGTTTAATCTGGATGCGATGTTCGGTCCGATCTACCAGTCGAACAACGGCGGCGAACCCCTGCCCCGCACCGCCACTTCGCATCACCTTGCCTTCCCGGTCCCGTGGGATGCCGTCTCCAGCGTGACCATGATGTTCCGCGATGTGGCGAAGAACACCTTCATCTCCAGCTTCCATCACGAGTCTGGCCCGCCAAACTTTGAAATCATCGCGCAGGAACTTCCTCCTGGCTCAGTCGGTCGGACCTACGGCGCGACGATTCAAGTCAACGGCGGTCAATCGCCATATCTGTGGACCATTCAAAGCGGATCCCTTCCTCCGGGGCTCACCTTCAGCTCCGAGACCGGCACCGTCTCCGGCCAGCCGAACACTCCGGGAACATTTGCGTTCAACGTCGTAGTCGCGGACTTCAACGACCAGATCGCCGAGCGGGCATTCGCCATTGTCATCTTCCCGAACGGTGGTGGCGGCGGCGAGACAAACGGGCCGGACATCCGGTTCTTCGGCGCCGTCAAAGGCCAGCACTGGATGCAGACGAACTCGGGTCCGGCCGTTGCCGATGGCGGTTCCAACTACATCTTCATGAGCTTCGCGGAACCGAACGGCCCGGAGTCGCTCCTCAGCGCATCGATCACTCCTCCCGGCGGCACCCCCATTTCGCTTGAGGGCGGATTCGAAGACGGATTTGACTTCAAGGCGCTCTTCGCGTCGCAGGGCACGCTCGATGCCGCGTTCCCGAGTGGCGACTACGCGGTCGTGACGGAGGGCGTTCACGATGGATCGAAGACCAACTACCTGCTCATCACCGGTGATGCTTATCCCGGCACGCCGCTCCTCAGCAACTTCACTGCGGCGCAGGCGATTGATCCCACGGCGGATTTCACCCTGACCTGGGGCGCCATCGCGAACGCGAACGCAGATGATTATCTCAGCGTCGAGATCGTCGATTGCCAGGATGAACACGTCCTCTCCACCTCGCCGCCCGGCAAGGAAGACGCCTTGAAAGGCACGGCCACGAACTTCGTGATTCACGCGCGCACGCTGCGTCCCGGCCAGCAATACAAGCTCAAGCTCTTCGTTGTTCACTTCACGACCTTCGACACGAACAGCTATACCGGAGCCATGGGCGTCGCCGGTTACTTGCAGGAAACTGTGATCCCGCTGACCACCACCGGCACCTCGGTCGGCTGCCCGCAAGGCCAGCTCGGTTTCGTGTTTAACTTCCCGGCTGGAATCCTCGATGGCACGAACGGTTCCATCACTTTCCCGCTGACGCTGGAGCACTACTCGCTGCACTACGAAGCGCGCGGCGATACGAATCCGCCCCAGACGATCACGTTCACCGGTCCGGGCGGATCGGGTTTGAACAACACCACCAACGCAGATCGTTATGCTGGCGACTTCGGCGGATCGTTCTCCTCGCCACTCGTCAATGTTCCGCCCTTCCCGCCCGGCGGCGTTTACACCATCAACTACGGTGGCAACAACCGGAGCTTCAACCTTCTCAATCCAAACGCTGCCAGCCAGCAGGTGCTGCTCGTACCCACGGTCATCGTGGACGGCGGCAACAACGTCACTGAGATCCGCTGGCGTTACGCGGACACGAACGGCAACACGATCAGCCCGCCGTCCTTCGTTCAGAATGTTATCATCACCCTCCACAGCACCAACGGCCCGCTGTATCAAGTCGGCTTCGGCGACATGCCGCTGCCCGGCAGCAGCACGGCCCACCCGCTTGCCTACCCGGTGCCGTGGGAAGAGGTCGTCGCCATGCAATTGCAGTTCCGCGATCCTGCCGCGAACACCTTCATCTCCACCTGGAATCGCGGCGACCTTCCGCCGCCGGGCTTGAGCATCGTGACCGAGGTTCTGCCACCCGGCGGCGTGGGCACCAACTACATGTTCACGCTCCAGGCCAGCGGCGGGGAGCAGCCGTATCTCTGGACCGTGCAGGCAGGCGTGTTGCCGGCCGGCCTTTCACTCAACCCGGACACCGGCGAAATCTCCGGCGCTCCGTCCAGCAACGGCACCACGGAATTCCTCATTCGCGTCACCGACAGCCGCGATCAGCACGCCGACCGCAGCTTCGTCATCTTCGTTTCCGGCGGCGGCGACGGCGGGATGCCTCCGTCCATCCGTTCGTTCGTGTTGTTCAAGGGACAGGAATTCATGCAGACCGGCCCCGGCGCGCCGGTGCCCGGCACGAACTCGCCGTTCCACTTCGAATCATTTGTCGAAGGCAACTCCGAGGGCGATATCACGAACGCCGTGCTGCGCTCACCACGCGGCACCAACTACGTGATGGAAATCGAGCAGCCTCCGCCGAACTCCCCGGCCCGCAGCGGCAGCGGGGGCGAGGGCGGCGGGGGCGGCGGTGAATCGTTCCGCATCAAAGGCCGCTACGCGACGAAAGCCGCGTTGGACGCCATCTACAACAGCGGCAACTACACGTTCTTCATCGCCACCTCGGATGGCAGCAATCGCACGGCAAACTTGAACCTGCCGGGTGACGCCTATCCCGCCACGCCGCACGTCGCGAACTGGCTTGCCGCCCAAAGCATCGATGCCTTCGCCGACTTCACGTTGACGTGGGATGCCTTCACCGGCGCGACCACGAACGACTTCGTGCAAATCCAGATCGAGGACGAGAACGGTCCCGTCTTCGAGACGAATGGCCCGCGCCAGCCGGATTCGCTCAACGGCAAATCAACCTCCGTGGTCATCCCGGCGGAAACCCTCGCGCCCGGCCACGAATACAAGTGCAGCGTGTTCCTCGCGAGATTCTCCGTGGTGAACACCAACACGTTCCCCGGTGCGCTCGGCATCGGCGCTTACGCGAAGGCCACGTTCATCCGGCTGAGCACGCTCACGCCGCCGCCGCCGCAAGGCCAGTTCCAGTTCAGCGCGCCCACCTTCAGCATCAGCGAGACGGGCACCCTCGCCCTCTTCACCGTCACCCGTGGCGGCGGCAGTGAAGGCGCGGTCAGCGTGGACTTCTCCACCTCGGATGGAACAGCCATTGCGGACCTCGACTACCTCCCAACGGAAGGCACTCTCGACTTCGCGGAAGGCGAAACGAACGTCACCTTCACTTTTTCAATCATCGACGATCAGGTCTTCGAGACCAACGAAACCGTCCGCCTCACGCTCTCGAATCCGCTGGGGGGCGCGTCCATTGGCAGCCTGAGCAACGCGCTGATGATCATCACCGACAACGACACGCCGGGCACCGCCGGCCTCCTGCAATTCAGCGTCGCCAGCTCCGTGATCGGCGAAGCTTCGCCCACCGTCACCCTCACCGTCACACGCACCGGGGGCACTGCGGGCGAGGTCACCGTGGACTTCATCACCATCGACGGCAGCGCGCTGAGCGAAACGGACTTCACGCCCGATGGCGGCATGCTCACCTTCCCTGCCGGCGTCACGAGCCAGACGATTGTCATCGGGCTGAACAACGATCTGTTCGACGAAACGAACGAGACGTTCGAAGTCATGCTGGACAATCCGGGCGGCGGCGCTTCGCTCGGCACCAGGAACGTCGCGACCGTCACCATCACCGACAACGATACCGCTGGCGAAATCAAGTTCGCCGCGACAGCCGTGAGTGTGGGCGAAGCCGCAGGTGAAGCCGTCATCACTTTGAGCCGCGCCGGTGGCACTGCCGAAGGCGTCACGGTTGACGTGCTCGTCACCGACGTCACCAGCACGGTGGACGACGACTATTCCATCACGACGGAAACCGTGGAGTTCGCAGCCGGAGTAACGACTGCGACGTTCACGCTCGTCATCACCGATGATGATTCCTCGGAAGGCGACGAGACACTCCAGTTGCTTCTCACCAATCCCACCGGCGGCGCGACTCTCGGCCGGGGCACGAACGTCACGGTGACGATTGTGGACAACGAGGTTTCCTTCCAGCTCAGCGCGGAATCTTACACGGTCAACGAAGCCGGACCGGCCGTTGTTGTCACGGTCACCCGCTCCGGACCGACCACGGGGACATCCACCGTCGATCTCTCAACGACGGGAGGCAGCGCCGAAGGCGACGCAGATTTCGTCACTACGAACAGCACGATCACCTTCGGCCCCGGCATCTCCAGCCGGACGTTCCCCATTCGCATCCTCAACGATGATGCGGTGGAGGAAGGTGAGACATTCACCGTTGGACTCAGCAACCCGACCGGCGGCCAGCTTGGCAACCTCACCGAAGCGGTCGTCTCCATCGTCGATAACGACGTGGGCGGCGCACTGAGCTTTACGCTCACCGGCTTCAGCGTGAGAGAGCAGGATCCAGTCGCGCTCATCACCGTCGCCCGCACGGTCGGCAAGGCCGGCGGCGTCACCTTTGACTTCACGACGGAGAATGGCAGCGCCGAGGATGGCAGCGATTACACCAGCGTGACGGAGACCGTCACCTTCGCGGCCGGTGCCAGCTCGGTGGTGATCGAAGTGCCGATTCTCAACGATGGCCTCGACGAGACGAACGAGACGGTTCACCTCACGATCAGCAACCCGGACGGTGGCGCGACGCTCGGCGAACGCAACACGGCGACGTTGACGATTGTGGATAACGACACGGCCGGCGTGATCTCCTTCAGCACGGCTTCCGTGAAAGTGGGCGAACCTGATGGCGAGGCACTGATCACCATCACACGCACCGGCGGCACGGCTGACGGCGTCACGGTCGATGTTCAAGTCACCGACACCACCGCCACAATGGACGACGACTACTCCGTCGCAATCGAGACGGTGGAGTTTGAGGCGGGCTCTGCGACAGCGACCTTCCCGATCACTGTCATCAATGATTCGTCATCGGAAGGCGACGAGACGCTTCAGTTACTGCTCACCAATCCGACCGGCGGCGCAACGCTCGGTAAAGGCACGAACGTCACGGTGACGATCGTGGATGATGAAGTCTCCTTCCAGCTCAGCGCCGAATCCTACACGGTCAACGAAGGCTCACCCGCAGCCGTCCTCACCGTCACCCGCTCCGGGCCGACCACCGGCACGAGCACCGTCGATTACTCCACGACCAGCGGCAGCGCCGATGCGGATGTGGACTTCATCGGCACCAACGGCACCGTCACCTTCGGCCCTGGCGTCTCGAGCCGCACGTTCACCGTCCGCATCATCGGCGATGGCGAGGTGGAGGACGAGGAGACCTTCAGCGTCGAGCTTGGCAACCCGACCGGCGGCCAGCTCGGCAACCTCACCGAAGCAGTCGTCTCCCTCGTCGATAACGATCTGGGCGGCGAACTGAACTTCAAGGTCGAGGGCTTCACCGTGAAGGAACAGGCACCGTTCACGGTTGTCGTCGTCACTCGCACGGATGGCAAGGCCAGCGGCGTCACCTTTGACTTCACGACGGAGGATGGCAGCGCCGAGGACGGGGCTGATTACACCGGCGTGACCGAGACGATTGAGTTCGAAGCCGGCGTCAGCTCGGTGAAGATCGAGGTACCCATCTTCAACGACGCGTTCGATGAAACGAACGAAACGGTCCTCCTCACGATCAGCAACCCGACCGGCGGCGCCACTCTGGGCGCGCGGGACACGGCGACGCTGACGATCATCGATAACGACACGGCGGGCGTGATTGCCTTCAGCGCCGCCACCTACTTGATCACCGAGACGGGAACTACGGCCACGGTCACCATCACTCGTTCGAGTGGCACCGCGGAAGGCGTCACGGTGGACTTCATCACCGCCGGCGGCACCGCCACGCCGGACGTGGACTTCACCGCCATCACGAACACGCTCACGTTCGGCAGCAACGAGGCGCGCCTGACCTTCACCATCGACATCGCGAACGACGACGATGCAGAGGGGAACGAAACCGTGTTCATGGCGCTCAGCAATCCGACCGGCGGCGGACGCCTCGGCACGCGCACGAACGCCGTCCTCACCATCGAAGACGACGAGAAGTCGCTCCAGTTCAGCAGCGCGACCTACGAGATCGGCGAAGGCGGGCGCAACCTGTTGGTCACCGTCAATCGCGGCGGCCCGCTCAAGGGCGTCATCACCGTGCAATACGCCACCAGCGACGGCACGGCGAACGCAGGCTCGGACTACACCACGCGCACCGGCACGCTGTCCTTCAGCTCCGGTTCGAAGTCGAAGACCATCTCCATCCCCATCCTCAACGACACGACGGATGAAGCGGACGAAACCTTCACCATCACGTTGAGCAACCCGACGGCGGGCGTCCTCTTCGGAGCGAACGAGGAAGCCACCATCACCATCGTGGACAACGATCCTTCGGCGCGGATCGGCCGCGCGCCACGCCGGTAAAAGACATTGTCGAAAACACCATCGGGGTGAATCGCCGCTGCGCGATTCACCCCGATTCGTTTCAGCCAAGACTCGAAACCGCTACCAGTTGGCGGCCACGGAGAGCTTCGCGCCGAACTTGTTCGTGTAGAAAAGCTGCTTGTTCGCCGCGCCGTATTCGTAAACGAGCTTGGTGATCTTCACGTCGTAACAGCAGTACTCCGCGATCTCCATCATCTTCCCTTCATTGAACCAGCGGATGGCTTGCAGGCCCTCGGCGGTCTTCTCGACGCCCATGGTCGCGTGCGCGATGGAATCGAGCGAGAGCCGGTGCGGCAGGACTTTTTTGATCTCCACGAGCATGTCGAGCGTCGGCAACTGGCGGAGATCAAGGATGGTGTAGGCGTGCAGCACTTCGTAGTCGAAGCCGAGGTTGTTGAAGCCGACCACGAGATCCGCGCGCTGCAATTCAGTCAGCAGCTCATCCACATCCTTCTCCCCGTAGATGCGGTAATCACCGCGCGCCGTGCTGTAGGTCACGCCCACGCTCATGCGCATGTCGCGAATCTTGTCCCATCCGCCCACCTCGTCGGCGGACTTCTGGGTTTCGAGATCAAAATAGACAATGTTTCTCATGGGCACCGTGGATAACCGGAAAAAATGATGGCACGAGTTTAGTCACGCGCTCATTCGAGGCAAAGGAATTGTCGAGGACGTGCTGCGGAAGCTGACTACGGGCGGGCGAGCCGGTAAAAGAGATTCCCGATCGGGGACGAGATCAGATGCGGACTGGTGAGCGCCGGGCGGTTCACGTAAGGGCCTTCGGGCTGGCTGGCTTCCTGGAGGATGAATCCGGTTCCCGGCCAGGAGATTCGCACGCTGTTGCCGAGATGCTCTATAATCAGCGGAGGAACATTGACGGGCGGAACGACAACGCCGCCCAAACTAAGATCAAAGCCCGCGTCGCTCGTGCCGCTCGTCTGGTGAAGCTCAAACGCCAGGACGTTCGTGCCTTCCCGCAACAACGCCGCGCTGGTGTTCGTCGTGTAATACTTAAGCTCATCCGTGCCACCCACCGCAGTCGAGGCGAGCGTGTTAAAGGTCACGACGCCGGCAGGCATGTTCATCCGGAAAAGTTCCACCCCGTTCAGGTAGGCGATGCATCCGTCGTCCCGCAGGACGCGGAAGGCGAGGTTGGTGATCGCGGCCAGATTCGTGACTTGGAAATGATGCCGGTAGTAGGAGGTGCGGACCGGCTGCCCGTTGGCGTTGTAGATTCGGATGATGGTGGCGGGCGCGTCATTGGTGCCGAGCTTCGCCGGACCAGATGGCCATGTGCTGTCGTCAAAATCCGCCGAGCGCCAGTTCGTTCCCTGGTCGATTCCGGTATCGAGATAGTTCCAGACCGCTCCCGTCGAAACCAGTGATGTGACGGCCGCGATGCCGATGTTCACCGGCGCAGACGTGGAACTCAGCCCCAGGCTGTCCGTCGCAACGGCGACCAGCGTATGGTTCCCCAGCAGATTCTCCAGCAGCACCGAATAAGGCTCGGCGCTGGTTGACCCCGCTGGATAACCGTCGAGATAGAAAGTTACGTCGGCAACGGCATCGTCCACATCTGTCGCGAGCGCGCTGGCCGTGATACTAATCGGACCCAGGAAGCCTTCGTTGTTCTCGGGCTCAGTAATCGCAACAACAGGGCGGCGAGCGGCGAGGTTCGGCAGCAATTCGAGATCGAAGCTCACGTCGCTGCTGGTCAGGTTGATCTGATGCACCTCGACCGCGATGACGTTCTGGCCGGCGAGCAATAGTTGTGGATTCACTCGCACGGCGCGGTATTCGGAATCCTCCGCCACGATCAACGCCAGCGTCGTGGAATCAACTGGCCCCGCAGGCAGGTTGTTCCTGAAGATCTCCGTCCCGTTCAAATAGACGATGCCGCCGTCATCTCGCAGCAGGCGAACCGTGAGGCTGGCAATTGCAGCCGGGTCCGGAACGGCAAACGCATGGCGGAAGTAATACGCGACGATGTTGCTCTCCGTCAGTTCGCTGAACCGCCGGATCATCGTGGCTTCATCGCCCTCACCGAAGCCGAACTGAGCCACGCCATTGGACCAGCCGGAATCATCAAACGCAGCCGTGATCCACGCAGCCGCCGGCTCCGAACCATCATCCAGATACTTCCAGTTCGCCCGGGACGGCACGAGCGCCGGCACGACGGTGATGACCACCGGCGCAGACGTCGCGCTGAGCCCGGTGCTATCCACCGCCACAGCCGTGAACGCGTGATTCCCGGGAGTTGTGTTGAAGTTGGTGAGGACGAACGGAGCGTTCGTCGCCACGCCGAGAACGTTTTCTCCCTCGATAAACTCCACCATCGTGATGACTCCATCCGCATCCGCCGCTTCCGCCACGAGCACGACCGTCGGCGAACCGAGGACCGAGCCGGCAACCGGTGAAGTGATGGCCACGGTCGGACGTTGGAACACGACGTTGGCCAGCAGCTCGAGATCAAAGCTCACGTCCGAGCTCGTGATTGCGTTTTGATGAACCTCCACGGCGAGCACGTTGTTTTCTGAGTACAGAAGGGCATGGTCCACCGGGCCGGCGTAGAGCGACATTCCATCGTCCTGAGCCAGCATCGCCAGAGTGGCATAAGTCACCGCGCCCGTGGGCATGTTGCTACAGAAGACTTCCACGCCGTTCAGGTAAACGACCACGCCATCATCCCGTTGCAGCCGGACCAGCAGGTTGGTGTAGGCGAAGACATCGGGAACATCGAAGGTATGGCGGAAGTAGTAGGTGACGTTCGTTTCGCCAAGGCTGTTCGTGCGGGAGAGGAACGTAGCTTCATCATTCTCCGCCGGCCCCGAGCTGAACCCGAGCTGGGCCACGCCATTCGACCAGCCGGAATCATTAAACGCCCGCGCCCGCCACGCGACGCCTGCGTCCGCGCCGGTATCGAGATAGCGCCAGACGGATCCGGTGGAGACCAGGGAGGTTTGCGCGGTCAACGAGACTTCTCCAAGACGGAGAAGTAACAGCATCCCGCTTAACACCCATACAACAGGCCACTTCATAAAACGAATTTACCGCGTCGAATCGTCGCCCAACAACCTGGGAACCATTCGGGGCAGAACTACCCGTAGGAATCGGCTGGAAGACTCGATGGTATAAGCCACAAAGATCCGTAACTGGCAACTTGGAATCTGGTAATATCGCGCGCGCCACCTTTAAAAAACACTATTGCGGAAAGTCGCCTCCCTTTGCGCAGATCAGCGCGCCTTTCATGAACGCAAGCCAGGTCACTTTGATCTTCACCCGCCACCATGGTTGAACTACGTTTTGCAAAATGAACCTCGTCACTGCGTTCGCCAAAACTGCGCACAGCCACCCGAAGAAGCCGGCGGTCTTTTGGGGTGATGAAGAGTATGGCTACGAGCTGCTCCTCGCCCAGTCGAGCCTGCTCGCAGCGAAACTGCAATCGATGGGCGTCAAGCCGGGCGACCGTGTCGGCCTTTGGCTGAAGAACTGTCCGGAGTTCGTCCCTGCCCTGTTCTCGGTGCTCGCGTGCGGCGCCGTCGTGGTGCCGATCAATAACTTCCTCAAGGCCGAGGAGATTCTTTATATCCTGAACGATGCCGGCATCAACATCCTCATCACCGATGCCGCCATGGCCGCGCATCTCCCGGAACTGACCGCGCAACGCCCGCAGTTGCAGTATTGGATGGTGGAAGAATTCGCCAAGCCCGAGAACCAGTCAGCCGCCCTCAACGCAACATTGCCTGATACCGCCAGCGCCACGAAGCGCGACGATCTCGCCGTCATCATCTACACCTCTGGCACCACCGGACGCTCCAAGGGCGCGATGCTTTCGCACGGCAACCTGCTCCACAACGTCGAGAGCTGCCGGCAGGTCATGGCCGTGGTGGACCACGATCGCTTCATCGTGCTGCTCCCGATGTTTCACAGCTTCATGCTCTGCGTCGGCGTGCTGTTGCCGCTCATCACCGGCGGCTCGATGGTGCTCATCCGTTCACTCCATCCGCCCAAGAACATCATCGCCGACATCTACCGCCGTCAGGGCACGATTCTCCCGGCTGTCCCGTCATTCTTCCGCACGCTCGCCGCAGCGGAGATGCCGCCCGGACTCCCGCTCCGCATCTGCATCAGCGGCGGAGCACCGTTGCCCGTGGAGATCTTGCGCGAGTTCAACCGGCACATGCCCATCCCGCTCATTGAGGGCTACGGCCTGAGCGAAGCCAGCCCGGTGGTGAGCTTGAACCCGATTCAAGGTCCGCAAAAGGAAGGCTCCATCGGCCAGCCGATTCCCGACGTAGAAGTGACCGTGCAGGACGACGAGGGGAACCTGCTGCCCATCGGCAGCACCGGCGAAATCTGCGTGCGCGGCGGAAACGTGATGCTTGGTTACTGGAACCAGCCCGAGGCGACGGCGAAGGCGATTCGCAATGGTTGGCTGCTCACCGGCGACATCGGCCACGGCGACGTGGAGGGATTTTTCTACATCACCGATCGTAAGAAGGACATGCTCATCGTCAATGGCATCAACGTCTATCCGCGCGAGATCGAGGAAGTCCTCTACCACATTCCCGGCGTGAAAGAAGCGGCGGTCGTCGGCGTGACCGATCCTCGCCGCGGCGAGCATCCCGTCGCCTTCGTCGTCGCCAAGGACGGTGTCACGCTCGACGAGAAGAGCATCCTCACCACGCTCCGTCAGAAACTCGCTGACTACAAAGTGCCGAAGAAAATCACCTTCCTCGAAGCGCTCCCGCGCAATCCCACCGGCAAAGTGCTCAAGCGCGAACTGCGGCAGCAGGTTTGAACTTTGATCTTCGCAGACGCGCTTGTTAGCGTCGGTCCCATGCGAATCCTATCCGGCATTCAACCCAGCGGCGCGCTGCATCTCGGCAATTACTTCGGGATGATGCGGCCCGCGATCGAGCTTCAGGATCAAGGCGAGGCGTTCTATTTCATCGCGGATTATCACTCCATGACGTCGCTCACCGACGCTGCGGAACGCCGCAAGAACACGCTCGATGTCGCGCTGGATTTCCTCGCGTGCGGCCTCGACCCGAAGAAGTCCGTGTTCTGGAAGCAATCCGATGTGCCGGAAGTCACCGAGCTCACCTGGCTGCTCAGCACCGTCACTCCGATGAGCCTGCTGGAGAAGTGTCACTCCTACAAAGACAAGACCGCCAAAGGCATCGCGCCGAGCCACGGCCTCTTCGCCTATCCCGTGCTAATGGCGGCGGATATTTTGATCTTCGACTCGAACGTCGTTCCCGTCGGCCGCGACCAGAAACAGCACGTCGAAGTCACGCGGGACATCGCGATCAAATTTAACGAACTCTACGGCCAGACGTTCATCCTGCCCGAGCCTCGCATCCGCGACGAAGTCTCCGCCGTTCCCGGACTCGACGGCCAGAAGATGAGCAAGAGCTACGGCAACACCATCGAGATCTTCGGCGAAGAAAAGGCCACGCGGAAGAAAATCATGGGCATCGTGATGGACAGCCGCACGCCACAGGAACCGAAGCCGGACGCGGACAAGAACCTCGCCATCCAATTGCTCAAGCTCGTCGCGCCTGCTGAAGTGGCAAAGGATTTTGAAGATCGTCTCCGCGCCGGCGGACTCGGCTACGGCGACTTAAAGAAGGGGCTGTTCGAACACTACTGGAATCACTTCTCTCCCGCCCGCGCCCGCCGCGCCGAGCTCGCCGGGAATCTGGACCACGTTAATCAAGTGCTGAAGGACGGCGCGGCCAAAGCCCATCTCCTGGCTCGCAGCGTTCTTGATCGTGCAAAGAAGGCGAGCGGACTGATTTAATTGCCGCCTCTCAAGGCAGCGTCAGCTCGATATGCTCGGAGCTGACGTGACGTCCGGCTTCATCTTTGATCGCAAGAAACGCGACCAGCGGACGCGTTGCTGGTAAGGGCGCAGTTAATTTCCCGCCTTCAATCCGCGCCGGAACAGTCTGCCACTTCCGCTGCTGCCACGGACCGGAGTTCGTCGTGTAGCAGAGCGACATCTCCCTGAAGCCCGTCACGCGGTCCAACGGCGCAGCCAACAACCCATCCTTCACCTGCACCGCGCCAACTCTCGGCAACGCTGGTTCACCGCGCAGCACACTGCCCACAAACGCATCCACCTCCGGGAACGTCCAGATGTGTCCATGCGGACGATTCACCGCCATCGACACGTGACGCCGTTTATCGGGTACGAGGCGATATGTCTTCCGGTAGCTGTCCATCGGATAGGCGAAGTCGGTCGTGCCATTCACGAAGAGGATTGGGAAATTCACTCCGCCCACGTAGCGACTCGGATCAAAGAGGCGGAGCCAGCGTTCACGCGCGTCGGGCGCCATCGCGGCCAGCGACTTGTCCGTCCAATAACTGTTCGCGCCGAGGAATCCGCAGCCGTAAACCGGCACCGCAACTTTGAAGCGCGGATCAACTCCCGCCACGATGCAGGTGAGATAACCGCCCCAGCTGATGCCCATAATTCCAACGCGATCCGGGTCAACGTCCGGCAACGATCGCAGCAGCGAATGCCCGCGCACCACCGCCGCGACGGCGTGATACGTCCACATCTCACGCGCCTCGGCTTCGGCGAAGTTACGGAACTTCACTGCATCCGACTGGTCCGGTCCGCCATCTGGCAATCGGCCGACTGGCCCATTGCCCGCGAGATCCATCGCCAGTGCCACATAGCCGCGCCGCGCCCAATGCTCCGCCCAATCCTTGAACGCCTTTCCTCCCCCGCCATGCACCAGGACCATCGCAGGACGCGCAGCCGATACCGAATTGGTGGGTCGACCGAGATACGCGAAGACACGCGTCGGTTGCCCGTTCAACGGTTCGCCGGCGTAATACAGCTCCTGCACAAGTCCATTTGTCGCACCCCAAGTGACGGCAGGAACTTTCGACAATCCATCGAGAACCCAAGGCCCGGTCGAACGTGTCGTCGAAGTTGTGGCGCAGCCAAAGGCGAGAATCAGCCCCAGCAGAGCCACCACGACTCTGGATGTCCTGAGAAGAATCGGGGAGATGGTTGGCAGGCGGAAGCGCGCGGCGATACGAATGTTCGGTGACATTTCCGGACGATGTTCAAGCGGCGAGAATGTGTCAACGCGCGCTTACAAACGATCGTTTGCACGGAACGAACCGGCCAGACTCAAGCCCCACGGTCGCTCAAATCTTGCCGTAGTTTTTCCGCAGCACATCGGCGTTGTAGCTCCGGGTGATGCCAGCCGGCGAGTGAATCTTCAGCGAGCCCTTCACCAGTTCCACCACCACACCGGTGTAACCTTCAATGTCCACATGCTTGCCGTAGGCGCATTTCGGGAAGTCCGGCTGCCGCGCATACTCATTGATCAGAAGAACGGGCACCGTGAAATCAGGGCTGTCGATGTAAACGCGCGCCGGCTTCTCGGACTCTTCCTCAACAGGCTCAGGCTTGGGGGCGGTCCGTGGCCTCTCAGCCCTCGGCGTCACCGTCACTTTGGGAGTCACCGGTTCCTCTGCCACTTCCGGTTCGGGGCGAATGATCGTCGGTCCATAAAGCGCCTTGAGGCGGTGAACATTGAACCGCTGCGTGATGCCCTCGACCGGACGCACCTTGATGGAGGAGCCGATGATCTCCACCACGACCCCCGAAAAACCCTGGATATCGACGTGCGCGCCGTGCGCACATTGAGGAAAGTCCGCCCGACCGGCAAACTCACCGATGGGCTGCGGGATGCCTGAAAAGTCTGGCGTGGTGATGGCCGCTGGCTTTGAGGACGACGGCGTGGCTTCGTTGATCGGTTCCGATTGAGTTGGTGACGACATCAGTCTGGCATCTTCACCTTACGGAGGGGGAATGGCGAATGGTTTTTCCGGGAATTGCAAAAGGTGAAGTTCTGGCGGGAAGGACTACACCGATTTTTGTCGGGACCGGACCGGCCGGAACCTATGGAACGCTATTCCCGATTCGAGCGCCCTTGACGATCTCGTTGACGATCTGGTCGGTCATGTCACCTCCGATCGGCCACATGTTCTGCAGCTTTCCCGTGGCATCGAAAACCGGCGTGCTGAAACCGTGGTCGTATGTGCCGCCCTCCAGCTTCACCGCAACCCCAAAGCCCCGGGCGAGCTCCTGGATTTGTTCTGCATTTCCCGTGACGAAGCTCCAGTGATTCGAGTCGTAGCCGTAGCTCCGGGCATAGGTCCGCAGAACCAGCGGCGTATCGATGGGATCGAACGAGATGGAGAGGAAATGAAAATTCGTCGGCCCGCCCGCCATCGACTTCAGCTTCGTAACCGCGCCCTGGAAGTTCTTCGCGAGACGCGGGCAATACTCCGGGATCGGGCAGCGCGTGAAGAAGAACGTCATGGCCAGCGCCCTCCCTTTGAACTGGCGCAAGCTGACGGGCTGCCCAAATTCATTCGTCAACGCGAAGTCGGGAATGCTCTCAAGACGAAAGACACCAGGTTCGTTCGTGGGGGAGACCGGCTCTGGCTTCGGCACCTCCAGAGCTGTGGTTTTACCAGTGCGTTGGACCTGATCAATCCAGCTCGAATCCTCGGTCACTTGCAGGCGGAAACTCACTTCGTCGCCCGGTTTCAGTCCGGCCAATTCATTGGTAGCCCGGACGCGAAAAGGCATCGTCATCGCCTCCATATAGCCTGGAATCTCTTCGTGGCGAATCACGATGGCGCGCCCATCCGACTTCAGTTCGCGCACCACGCCTTTGACCGAGTAGCTCTGAACCATCCCAGCAGAATCGCGCTTTGCCGGCTCGATCTCCCGCTTCTGTTCACCACACGAAACGCTTAGCAACGCAGCGATCAACAAGGGCAGGATCCTTGGAGTGAGAGCGGAAAAAGCAGTTGAGTATCGCATCAAAACAAAAGCTAGAGAACCGACGGTCTCCGACGTCGTCAAGGCGTGAATCCTCGCCGTCTGCTCGACGAACTACCACCGACGGCTGGCTCCGGAGCTATCGCTCGAACCACTGTCCCTGACCGCTCCGCACGTATTGGTTGAACGCCTTGGGTCCAAGCGCCGTCGCGACTGTCTTGCGCGTTTCCTCCGCAATATCCTTCAGGGCGGCCTGCTTCTGTTCGGCGTTCATCGCCGAGTTCGCCCGCACCTGCTCCCGGTAGCCATTCGCCACCACCTTATAGCCGTAAACTTCTGCCGCCTTTTCACGCGGCAATTTGAAACGCGTCACCAACGAGCTCAGCATGTGAAAGTCATCGTCCTGCCCACGCTTGTATTCCGCGTAGCGTTCCGCGCCAAGCCCCTGCTCGATCTGTCCCTCCATGTCACCTCGTGCCGCCTCCATTCGCTGACGCGTCGCCGCATCGAGCAAATCCGGATCGCGCGATCCCCAGACGTCCTCAAACGCCTTGCGCGCCTGATGAACGGCTTGAAATTCTTGCTCGCTCGCGTTCATTCCATAGAAGGAATGCCGGACTTCATTGGCCGTCGGCGACAGCCAGACATCGTATTGATTCTTCTCTTCCGGGGAAATCAGCGTCTGAATCTCCTCCTCGCGTTGCTGCCGGAGAATCCGCAGCTTCGAACGCTCGGACGCCGTGAGCGTTCCTGTCTCGACACCATCCCATTCCTGAATCTTGCGCTCCGCCTCGTCATACTTCTCCAACGCTTCACGGACCTGGGTCCGGCGCTCCTCGGGAAGAAAGCTCAGCCGCCGCTCATAGTAATCCTCCTGGCCGCTCACCTTCATCCGCTCCCGGAACAGATCGGCGTTCACCAGCTCGCGGATGATATCCCGCTTGCGCTTGTCGATCTCGCGCTGTTTGCGGAAGGTTTCGCGCGGATCGACATCGTTCAGCATCTCCTCCTCTTCCGAGTGCCAATACTTCAATTCCTTCCGGCGTCCCTGCGCCGATGCAACCTCTGGTGCCAGAAGCTTGTCGAGGTCCGCGATGATGATGTCGCGAATCGTCGGCTCCGGGCAACCGATCGAGCGAAGGCGCGCAATGTAAGTTTTGTAGTCCTCCGACTCGATCTGCGCCCAGTGGAACTGATTCGTCACCACTACGATCTTCTCCGCAGCGTGAGCCACCAACTCCTGGGCAGGAGCGGCCACCGTCACAGAATCGACTGCCTCCGACGTTCCCATCGTCGTAGGCGAGGGCCGGAAGACATAGACCAAAATGCCGAGGACCACCCCGAGATTCAGGAGCGACAACAGCAGGATAAACTTCGGCGACTTCACCACGCGCTGTGTAGAGCAAATCCAACGCCGAAGCAACCCCGCTTCAAGGAATCCCATGGCGGAGTGCCGGTTTGCAACTGCAGCGCGGCTGTGTCGAAGACCAGCCGCAGCACGGTGAGGCGGCCCTCGTGCGCTAGGAGTTCGCGACTGGCTGCGGCTGGTCGGAGACGACACAGCCGCGCTCCCTCGCCATCGCGGACGAACACTGGTTGTGCTTCCCTGACTTCCTGACTCGCCTTAGTCTCTGCCGCGTGAAAATTCTGTTCATCGGTGACATCGTGGGCGAACCCGGCCGCAAGGCCGTCAGCACGCTCGTCCCTCAATTGCGCCGCAAGCACGACATCGATGTCGTCATCGCCAACGGCGAGAACTCCGCTGGTGGCTCCGGCATCACGCCCAAGACCGCCGCGGATATTTTCGACGCCGGCGTGGACGTCATCACCACCGGTGATCATCTGTGGGATCAGAAAGAAGTCACCGCGCTCCTCCAGAACGAACCTCGCTTCCTGCGTCCTCTCAATTATCCACGCGGCACCGTCGGCCAGGGCAGCCGCGTCTTCCAGCCCGAGAACCGCCCGCCCTTCGCCGTCATGAACCTCCAGGGCCGCACCTTCATGGCTGCGCTCGACAATCCCTTCGCCGTCGCGCCGCAGGCCATTAATGAACTACGCCGCCAGACCAAGGTCATCTTCATCGATTTCCACGCCGAGGCCACGTCCGAGAAGATCGCCTTCGCGCGCATGGTCGATGGACAGGTCAGCGCCGTCGTCGGCACACACACGCATGTGCAGACGGCAGATGAACAAATCTTCCCCGGAGGCACCGCATTCCTCTGCGACGCCGGATTCACCGGCCCGCACGAAAGCGTTCTCGGTCGCGAGATCGAGCCCGTCATCCGCCGCTTCGTCACGCTGACTCCGCAGCGTTTCGAAGTTGCGAAGGACCGCGTGCTCCTGCAAGGCGCGCTCATCGACATCGACGACGACACCGGCAAAGCCCGCAGCATCCAGCGCATCTCGGAAGCTCTGACATGAGCCGCAAAGCGCAATCGCAATGGAACTTCGGCGAGCTCTTCCCGGCGGAGCAAACCCGGCGCGTCCTCACCGTCGGCGAACTCACCACGACCGTTCGCAAGCTGCTCGAAAAGGAAGTCGGCGAAATCTGGGTCAACGGCGAAGTCACCAACTTCCGCGCGCAAGCGTCCGGCCACTGCTACTTCACGCTCAAGGACGCCAGCGCGCAGTTGAGCTGTGTCCTCTTTCGCGGTGAGGCCGCCGCCAATCGCGAGTTCCTGCAGGACGGCCAGAAGCTCCTCGTGCAAGGCACGCTCACCGTTTACGAAGCTCGCGGACAATATCAGCTCATCGTTCGTGCACTCGAACCGCAGGGCATCGGCGCGCTGCAACTCGCGTTCGAGAAGCTCAAGCGCAAGCTCCAGGCGGAAGGCTTGTTCGCCCAGGAACGCAAGCGTCCCCTGCCCCGTTACCCGCAGCGCATCGGCATCGTCACTTCGCCCACCGGCGCGGCGATTCGCGACGTGCTGCACGTCATCGCGCGACGCCAGCCCTCGCTCGAAATCGTCCTCGCACCCTGTCGCGTGCAAGGCGACGGCGCTGCTGCGGAGATCGCTGCGGCCATCCGATTGCTCAACGAGTGGAATGCTCAGACGGAGCGCCGGTCTCCAGACCGGCGCGATCAGTTGGAGCCGAACGAACGCGCCGGTCTGGAGACCGGCGCTCCATCCGAGAAGCAACGGCTCGACCTCATCCTCATCACGCGCGGCGGCGGGAGCTTGGAAGACTTGTGGGCGTTCAACGAGGAAGCGGTCGCGCGCGCCATCTTTGAATCCGCGCTGCCCGTCGTGTCCGCCGTGGGCCACGAGATTGATTTCACCATCAGCGATTTCGTCGCGGACTTCCGCGCCGCCACGCCGAGCGCCGCCGCCGAGCTCATCACCGAAGGCCCGTTCGCCAGCCGCCAGTTCGTCGCCGCGGCCGCGCGTCGGCTCAGTCAACTCGTCCGGCAGCGCCTCGAACTCGACCGCGATGATCTGCTGCAACTCGCGCAACGTCTCGTGCGCGTGCATCCGCGACGCCAGCTTCGCGAGCGGGCGCAGCAGGTGGATGATTTGCAAACGGCGCTGCTCCGCTGTGTCCGCCAAGGCTGGCGCGATCAGCGCACGAAATGGCAAACGCTTCAGCAACGGCTCGCACGCTTAAAACCCTCCGCCGTCTTCACGCTCCGCCGCCAAACATTGCGCGATCTGGAACGGCGCTTGCGCGAACAGTCCCGCCAGGTCGTGGTGCGAAAGCAAACTTCCCTCGAACCGCTGCAAGCGCGCCTGCGCCTGCTCAGCCCGGAAAACGTGCTGGCGCGCGGCTACTCCATCACCACCGACGACGCCACCGGCAAAGTCCTCCACACCGCCACCGAGACAAAGCCCGGCCAGCGCTTGAAGACTAAGCTGAAGTCAGGCGAAGTGAGGAGCGTGGTGGAGGACACAGTCTGAAGTCAGATCAAAACTAATGCAGGCGAGCGACTCAATTCATAGGGCTATCTCAGCCGCTTAATTGGTGCTGAACGTCAATGCGATACAACCGAGGCTGAAGCGCATTGGTTATGCCACGTCGTCATGACTCACCGATGCTCTCCTCTGTGAAAATTGATGCAACAACTCATCCATCAGCGGCGCAACCAAGCTCTCGACCTTGGCTTGGTATCGTGACTGCAAATGCTGAAAAGTCCGGCACTTGAAACCTGACGCGTGCGCAGCCAACTCAACAAGCACACCATGAAGCGCGCGCTCCTTCGTGTGTCCGCGAGACGCAATGGTCAATGTCTCCACCGAATGAGCGAACAACGCCACCGAAGCTGCAGAACGCGAGGAGGATAACCTGACAACCTTGACGTGCTCCGTCCATGTAGGGGGCACGGAAGATAGAATCAGACGAACATCCGACTTGGAAAGCGCATGGCGCGGATATTCATCAATCTTGTCCACGATGATCTTCATGGGGCGAGCGGCCTAAAATCGTATTGAGCCGCACCCAGCTTACGCCAGCTTCGGCTTCGGCTGTTCGCTGGAAGCAGGCGCCACGGGCGCGGCGTTGAACTGCGCCTTCACTTTCGCGACGGCGTTCTCGGCCGTCAGTCCGTGCTTCTGGCGCAGGTAATCCACCGTCGAGGCGTGCTCGATGAACTTGTCCGGCCAGCCAATGCGGACGACCGGCGTGTGAATCCGCTTCTC
>CAMCCU010000007.1 GCA_945872975.1 Pedosphaera parvula Ellin514 | reverse complement strand
GTGAGCAGGAGGCAAAGGCTCTGGCCGCCAATCACGACGATGGCGGTGGCTCGGCGCTCCTCAGCACCGGGGCCGCTGCCCAAGGCCAGCGGGATCATTCCAGCAATCAGCGTCAAGGTCGTCATCAGGATCGGGCGAAGCCGATCCTGATTCGCCTGCAGAATCGCAGCGAGCCGTTCCATGCCCTGCGCGCGAAGGTTGTTTGTATGATCGATTTGCAGGATGGCGTTCTTCTTCACCACGCCGAAGAGCACGAGCATGCCCAGCGCCGAGTAGAGGTTGATGGTCTGGTCCATCAACCAGAGCGAGAAGAGCGCGAACGGAATCGAGAGCGGAAGCGAGAGCAGAATCGTCAGCGGATGAACGACGTTCTCAAACTGGGACGCGAGAATGAGGTACATCAGGATGACCGAGAACAGGAACGCCCAGATGAATTCATTGAACGTCGTCTCCAGCTCGCGCGCTCGGCCGGTGACCCGGGTCGAGTATTCCGGCGGCAGATTCATCGCGGCCACTTCGGCTTGGAGCGCTGCGATGCGGTCTGCCTGCGCGAAGCCCGGCGCAATGGCCGAACGCAGCCGCACTTGTCGCTGCCGGTCAATGCGATCGATGCGCGATGCCGCCTTGCCGGGCACGATGCGAACCACGTTGTCGAGGCGCACCAGACCGCCACCCTGCTTCGGCACGTAGAGGCGCGCGATGGATTCCGAATCGTTGCGGTCGCCTTCCTGCAAACGAAGCTGCACGTCGTAGTCGTCGCTCACCGATTCATCACGGAAGCGGGAAACCTTCTGATCGCCGCCAACCAGCAGGCGGAGCGCGTTGGCGATGTCCTCGGTGTCCACGCCGAGCTTGGCGGCGCGTTCCCGATCGATCTCCACGCGCAGCTCGGGCTTGTCGAGGCGAAGAGTCGTATCGGCATCGATCAAGCCGAGCTCCGGCGCTTTCTGGCGCAACTCTTCGGCGTAGAGCGACAGGCTTTCGAGGTCCGGCCCCATCAACGCGAAGTCGATGTCGTAGTTCGGCCCGCCGAGGCTGAACGTCTGCGGGTTGCGGATCGAGACGCGGAGGTCGCTGAACTTCCGGAGGCGCTTGCGCACCTCCATCGAGACATCTCGCGCCGAATAGTTGCCCTCCAAGGCGCGCCACGGCGGCCATTGCAGAAGACGCTTCCACGCAAACACGCGCTCGGCGTGAGGCGCGAGGCGGACGTAGTAACGCGCGCTGTTGACGCTGCCCATGAACCCACCTCCACCCGCCGACATGAGCACGAGACGAATCGCGGGAATCGCGCGCAGCTCCTCCTCGATGCGCAGCGCGACGCCATTCATGGCTTCGAGACTCGCACCCTCCGTTGCCGTCACGTACACGTCGAACTCGCCTTCGTCCACGTTGCTGGGGACATATTCCTGCCGCACTACTTTGTACAAGGGGAGCGACGTGGCCATCACCAGTAACGCGACGCCCGCCACGATCCAGCGATGCCGCATCGACCATCCCAGTAGCGTCGCGTAGCTGAGTTCGACTCTATGATAAAGGCCACGGCGCGAAGCAGGCCCGGAGCCCTCCGTCGAGTCCTCCTCCTTCCGATGAGCCCGCAGCAGTCGCGCGCTCATCATCGGCGTGAGGGTGAACGAGACGAGCAGGCTCACCAATACGGCCGCCGCCGAGGTGATGCCGAACTGGTAGAGGAACCGGCCCGAGATGCTCGACATGAAGGAGACAGGCACGAAGATCACCACCAGGCTCAACGTCGTCGCCATCACCGCGAGGCCAATCTCCGCCGTGGCCGCGCGAGCCGCCTCGAACGGCTTCATCTTCTTCTCCTCGATGTGGCGGAAAATGTTTTCGAGAATGACAATCGCGTCGTCGATGACGATGCCGACCATGAGCACGAGCGCGAGCATGGTCACGCTGTTCAGGGTGAAATCGAGCGCCTTCATCACGCCGAAGGTGGCAATGACGGACGTGGGAATCGCCACCGCCGCGATGACCATGGCCCGCCAGTTCCGCATGAACGCCAGCACGACGAGGCAGGCCAGGATGCTGCCGAGCACAAGGTGTTTGTTGATCTCGCCGAGCGCCTCGTAGATGTAGCGCGACTGATCGCGGATGACTTCCAGCTTCACGTCGCCTGGTAATTGCGCCTGGACGCGCGCCAGCTTCTCCTTCACGCCTTCGATGACGGCGACGGTGTTTGCGCCCGACTGGCGGCGCACATCCAGCGTCACGGAAGGAACGCCGTTGAGGCGGGCGGAGGAGCGCTGCTCCTTGGTCCCGTCCTCGGCGCGGCCGATGTCGCGCACGCGGATCGGTGAGCCGTTGCGCGTGGCGATGACCAGCTGGTCGAAGCCTTCCGCATTCGCGATGCGCCCGATCGTGCGCAGGCTTTGCTCGCGCAGGCTGGTGGTGACGTTGCCGCCGGCGATGTTCGCGTTCTGCCGGTCCACGGCGTCGCGGACGGCGGTGACCGGAATCTTGTAGGCCGCGAGACGATCGGCATCGATCCAGATGTTGATGGCGCGTTCCAGCCCGCCCACGACATCCACCTGCCCGACGCCGACGGAGCGCTCGATCTGCACCTTCACAATCTTGTCCGCGAGCTCCGTCAGTTCGCGCTGCGAACGCTGGCCTGACAGCGCGATGGTGAGCACCGGCGACAGATCGTTGTCGGACTTGCTGACCGTCGGCGGGTCCGCATCGCGCGGCAGGTTGCGGAGTACGGTCCCGACTCGATCCCGCACGTCCTGCGCGGCGGCCTCGATGTCGCGTGAGAGCTCGAAGGTGACGGTGACGAAGGAGGAGCCGGAGCCGCTGACGGATTGCAGCTCCTTGATGCCTTCGATCGTGTTGAGCGCCTCTTCGATGGGCTGTGAGATCTGGGATTCCACCTCGGTCGGCGACGCTCCCGGAAGTCGGGTAAAGACGCGGATGGTCGGCAGGTCCACGGCCGGAAAGCGGTCCACGCCGAGATGCGTGTAGCTCGCCGCGCCCACGACGACGAGCGCAAGGATGAGCATCGACGCGAAGACCGGCCGGCGGATGCAGATTTCAGCGAGCTTTTGCATCAGGCAAAGCGGACGTCACCGCGATGATCCCGCGCTCGTCTGCAAAGGCGCGGCATCTCCCATCACCACCGGTTCGCCTGTTCGCAGATTCCCAGGCGCGATGACCACGCGCTCGCCCGCTTTCAGACCTGTAACAATCTCGAGCCAGCCTGGCCCGCGACGGCCGGTCGAAATCATCTTCTCCAGCGCCTTGCCCTCTTGCACGACCACCACCTTCTCGATGCCGGCGAAAACAATCAGCGCCTGTTCAGGAACGGCGATGCCTTCCTCGTTCTCCCGCGTCACGATCTTGGCGCGCGAGAACAAGCCGGGGCGGAGCGAGCCGTCGTTCCGCACATCCGCCTCGACCACCAGCATCCGGGTCTGCTCATCGATCGCCGGGCTGACGCGCGTGAGGGTGCCGGTGTAGATGTTCGTGTCGCCCTCAGCCGTCAGGCGCACGCGCTGGTTCAACTGCACGGAAGCGGCGTCGCGCTCCGAAACTTCGAGGCGGAGCCGGAGCGGATCGGTCTTCACCAGCTTCACCACGGGCGATCCGGCGGGAAGGAATTCACCGACATTGGCGAGCCGTGACTGGATGGCCCCATCGAAGGGCGAGCGCAGGGAGGTGTCGTTAAGCTGCTGCTTCGAGAGATCGAATTCTGCGCGGCGCTGCGCGAGCACGGCCTGGCGCGTGCGTGCTTCCTCGCCGGCGGCTTCGTAGCGGTTCAGCGCGACAGTGTAGGCGGCTTCCACCGTGTCGAGATCGGACGTGGACAGCACGCCTTGCTGGGAAAGTTTCAGGACGCGATCGCGATTGCGTGCGGCTTCGTTGAGGATGGCTTTGGCTTCCTTTACTGAGCTGGTCTTCTCCGGATCGAACTGGTCATCCGTGCCTTCCAGCGGCAGGCCGACCGTGGCGCGCGCCTGCGAAAGTGCGGCGGAAGCCTGTTGCAGGCGCAGCTCATAATCGCGCGGCTCGACCTGGGCAATGACATCCCCGCGCTTCACGACGCTGCCGATGTCCACCGACAGGGTCTTCAGCCGCCCGCCAATCTTGACGCTCAACGTGGCGGCTTCGTCCGCGAGCAGGACGCCGGTGACAGTGACGACGCGTTCCATCGGTCGCGATTCCGACAGCGCGACGCGCACCGTACGGACTTTGTTGGTGGTCGCTGCGCTCTTGGGCGCTTCCGATTTCGAGCACGCGCCGACCATCGCCAGCAGGGCGGCGAGGGCGACGACACGAATCGAACGGGGTCTCATTTCCATCACATTACAGGAACAGGATTCATCCGCGCCACGGCAAAAACGGGAACGTAGTGGTTGACTGCCGACAGGAGCCGCGAATTCACCGCAGCTCAAGTCACTTTCCAGCGTCGGCCAGCTCCGCTTCCGCTTCGGCTGGCTTGCCCGTGACACGCTTCGACAGGTCGCTGAACATCGTATAGACGACCGGCACCACATAGAGCGTCAGGAACGTGCTCGTCAACATGCCGCCGACCACGACGATGCCCATCGGACGCCGGCTCTCCGCGCCCGCGCCATAGCCAATCGCGATCGGGAGAATGCCCGCGATGGTCGAGAACGCTGTCATCAGAATCGGGCGCAGGCGGACGCTGCCGGCTTCCAGCATCGCGTCCTTCGGCGAGGCTCCCGCCGCCCGCCGCTGGTTGGCGAACTCGACGAGCAGGATGCCGTTCTTCGTCACCAGCCCGACGAGCAAGACGAAGCCGATCAAGCTGAACAAGTTGATGTTCATCGAGACCATCGGCGGCAGGATGCCGGTCTTGCTCAGGAATCCCACGAGCCAGAGCAAACCCAGCGCGCCGAACCCGGCGAGCGGCACGCAGAGAATCACCGTCCACGGATGCACCAGGCTCTCGAACTGCGCCGCCAGCACCATGAAGGTGATGATGAGCGCGAGCCCGAGCACGAACAGAAACTCGCCGCCAGAGTCCTTGAACTCCTTCGATTCGCCGGACCAGTCATGGAGAAAGCCGGGCGGCAGATCGGCCTGGAGCAGCGCCTCGACCTGTTTGATTGCCGTGCCGAGCGGGATGCCGACGAGCGATGCGGAGATGGTGGCGCTGCGCAGGCGGTTGTAGTGCTCGATGGCGTTCGGCGCGGCCCCTTCGCGGCGCGTGATGATCGAGCTGAGCTGCACAAGGCTGCCCTGCTGGTTGCGCACATAGATGCGGTCGAGATCCTGCGGGAGAAGGCGCGATGCACGCTGGAGTTGTGCGATGACTTCGTATTCCTTGCCGTCGAGCTTGATGCGGCTGAGGTCGCGTCCACCGAAAAGAATCTGCAACGTCCTCGAGATGTCCTCGATGCTCACGCCGAGCGCGGCTGCGCGGCTGCGATCGATGTCCAGCCGCAGCTCGGGCTTGGTTATCTCAAAGCTGCTGCGCGCGTTCACCAGGTTGGTCATCGCGCGGAGCTTGTTGATCAGGCTCTCCGTGTAAGCGCTGAGCTGGTCGAGATCCTGGCCCTGAATCACGAGCTGGAACGCCGAGCCGAAGCCGCGTCCGATGGACTTGGGAATGTTAGGCACCGCGATGGCGCCCTCGACGTTCTGGAAGAATTGCTGCCGCAATCCGCCCGGCCCATTGACGATTTCCTGGATGCCGCGCTTGCGATCCTCCTGCTCCTTGAGACGGACAAAAGTGATGCCCTGATTGGCCTGCCCTGGACCCGCCATGGAAAACGCCGTGATGGTTCCGTACGCCTCCACTTCGGGCGTCGCCTTGAGAATCGCCTCCATCTTGCGCATCTGCCGGTCGGTGTATTCGGTAGTGGAACCTTCCGGCGCGAAGACGAAACTGAGCAGGCGTCCCTTGTCTTCCTCGGGCAGAAATTCACCTTCGAGATTCTTGAAGAGCCAGATGTTCGGCCAGCCCACGATGACCGACATGACTGCGGCAAAGACCAGCCCGATGCCGAGACGCGGAAGAAACGGCCAGCCCGAGAACGGCCGCGCAACCGAAGCCGCGAAGTTCACGCAGGGCCGGAGCGAGCTGGTGTAAACGCGCGTGAACCAGCGCAGTGCCGTCTCGAACCAGCGCAGCAGAAAGAAGCGGCTGTGCGGCTCATGCGCTTTCAAAATACGTGCAGCCATCATCGGCGAGAGCGTGAGCGCGACGAACGCGCTGACCACGACGCTGCCCGCCACCGCCACGGCGAACTCGACGAAGAGCCGTCCCGTCGCGCTGGTTTGGAACGCGAGCGGCGTGAACACCGCGACGAGCGAGAGCGTGATGGCGATGACCGCGAACGCGATTTCATCCATGCCCTTGAACGCCGCCTTCATCGGCGTCAGGCCGTTCTCAATGTGGCGATGGATGTTCTCCAGCACCACGATGGCGTCATCCACGACCACGCCGATGGCCAGCACGAGCGCGAGCATGGTGAGGATGTTGATGGAGTAGCCGAACGCCATCAGGATCGCGAACGTCCCGATGATGGAGATGGGGATGGCGACGGACGGGATCAGCGTCGAGCGGAAGCTGCCGAGGAAGAGCCAGATGATGATGACGACCAGCGCGAACGCGACGCCGAGCGTCTCCCACACTTCGCTGATCGCCTTTCGCACGAAGACCGATTCGTCGTAGTTGAAGACCACCTCGATGCCATCAGGCAGCGTCGGCTTTAGGCGCTCGATCTCCGCCTTGATGCCGTCGGCCACCTCGACGGTGTTCGCCTTCGACTGCTTCACGATGCCGAGGAAGATGCACGGGCGGCCGTTGTTGCGGGCGATGGTGCGCTCGTTCTCCACGCCGGCACGGGCTTCGCCTACATCCCGCAGGCGAACGAGCTTCGCTGCGTCGCTGCGGATCACGAGGTCGTTGAACTCATCCGGCGTCTTCATCTCGCCGCGCGTTTGAATGGTCATTTCGCGCTGAAGATTCTCCACACGACCGCTCGGCAGCTCGACGTTCTGCTGCTTCAACGCGTGCTCGATGTCCAGCACCGTGACCTGGTGCGCCGCCATCTTCTCGGAATCGAGCCACAGGCGCATCGAGTATCGCTGCTCACCGCCAATGACCACGCCGGACACGCCCTTGATGGTCTGGAGCCGATTCTTGATCTGCTTCTCCGCGAGCTGCGTCATCTCCAGCGGCGTGACAATGTCGCTGTTCATGCCGATCCAGATAATCGGCTGCGCGTCGGCGTCCTGCTTGGCGACGATGGGTTCATCGATGAACTGCGGCAGCTTGCCGCGCACGCGGGAAACGCGATCTCGAACGTCCTGCGCGCTCTGATCGATGTCGCGGCTCAAGTCGAACTCAATGGTGATGCTACTGACCTGCTCGCGCGACTGGCTGGAGATGGTGCGAATACCCTCGATGTTATTCAGCTCTTCCTCCATCCGCTCGGTCACCTCGGTCTCGACCACGCTGGCGTTTGCGCCGGGATAAATCGTCGTCACGCTGACCACGGGCGGATCGATGTCCGGCAGTTCGCGCACTGGCAGACGCGTGAGCGCGATGAGACCGAACAAGATCAACGCCAGGTTCATCATCGTGGTGAGAACCGGCCGCTGGATGCTGATGCGGGGAAGAATCATGGGGAGTGAGGGGGTGAGGAAGCGGGGGAGTGGGCACGGGCTGCAGTTCTTGTCGTCTTGCCGAGGGTGAAGGTCTCTGGCTGGTTACCCATAACGACTAGCTTTCCGATGATTTGGTCGTAAATCTTGTGCAGCTTCCTTCCCTGCGTGCGCGTCATGTAGTCGCACTTGACCGAGTATTCGAGCCAGGACTGCGTTTCTGCCGCTTCGCCTTCCGCTTCATTCAGCTTGTTCACAAACGCCGCCTCATACTTTCTTCTGCGCCAGCCTTCGGCGATCTGGCCCGAAACGGATCGAGAGGAGCGCCGTATCTGGTCGGTGAGCGAATACATCTCTTCACGGGGAAACTTCTTGGTGATCTGGAAAATCTCCATCGAGGCCTCGACCGACAACTTGTAAACATCCAGCTCCCAGTGATAGCGAATCATGATTATTTAGTTTGATGGTCGATTGCTGTTAGCGCAGTCGGTGCAAATCGCGCGTGCCCGCTCCCTCACTTCCTCACTCCCCCGCTCCCTGCGGTCGCCGATGCCTTCACCTTCGCGCCTGGACGGATCTTCTGGATGCCCTCAGCGACGACGCGCTCGCCGGGCTTAATGCCTGAAATGATTTCTACCAGGCCAGCCTGACGAATGCCGAGCTTCACCGGACGAATCTGCGCGGCGTCATCCTTGTCGAGCACGTAGATGATGGTGCGGTCGCCGCTCGCCATCACGGAGCTTTCCGGAATGACGATGGCATCCTCCTTGAGCTTCAACGTGAGGTTCAGGTTGGCGAACATGCCGGGCTTCAGCTCGGCCTTCGGGTTTTCGACGCGCGCCTTCACCTGTGCGGTGCGCGTGGCGGATTCGACAAATGGCGCGATGAAGAACACTTCGCCGAGGAAGGTGCGTCCGGGATAAGCGGCGACGGTGATTTCAATCTTCTGCCCGATCTGGAGCTGGCTCACGAAGCGCTCCGGAACTGCCAGCTCCACCTTCACCGGATCGAGATCCACGATCCAGGTCAGCATCGTGTTCTTGCTGATGACCTGGCCGGGGCTGACCTGGCGCGAGCTCATGATGCCCTTGAACGGCGCATAGATCCGCGCGTCCTTCATCAGGCGTTTCTTGAGATCGAGGCTGGCCTTGTTCGCCTGGTACTGGGCGGCGGCCTGATCGAATTCCTGCTGGCTCACGAGCTTGTCGCGTTGCAGTTGTTTGCTCCGCTCATAGGTCGTCTCGCTCAGCTTGAAGTTCGCCTCGGCCTCGTTCACAGAGGCGGAGAACTTCGATTCATCCAGGCGGATCAACAGGTCGCCCTGCTTCACGCGCTGGCCTTCGGTGAACAAGACCTCCTCCAGCGTCCCGTCGGTCTCGGACTTGATCTCGACCATTTCATTCGCCGCCACGGAGCCGACGAGCGAGAGCGTTTCGTTGACCGGCTGGACCTTCGCCTCGGCGACCACGGCTTGCACGGCGAAGACAGGAACCGCGCCGGCGGTCGTGGCCGCCTCTTTCTTGCAGCCGGTTGCCGCGAGTCCCAGCGCGAGCAGTGAGAGAAGACAGGTTTGTTTCATAGGAAGTAAGGAATGCGTTAGCGGTGGACGGCAGCGCCGCCGAGGAAAAGTTGCACGATGGACTCCGCGTCACGCCGGGTCAGGCGTGGCTTTCCATGAAGAAGATGCTCCATGACCTTTATGGTCATCATCCCATAGATGCTCATGGTGAGCTCGCGGCTGGAATACGTTTTGTTGAGCGCGCCGCCAGCCACCCCGCGACGAATCAGGGCGTGAATGAACTCGAAGTTGCGCTCGCACTTGTCCACGTAGCGGATCTCTGCCGGTATTTCGCCCCGCGCCGAGAACGCTGTCGCGAAGGCGATGCGCATCAGCGAACGATTGCCGTTGATGAACTCAAACAGCGCGGCCAGCACTTCGGTCAACTGGCTGCTTAACTCGCCCACGCCCTCCGACGCCTCACACATCAGGCGATATCGCTCGTCGTGCGCCCAGTCGATGAGCGCCTGGAACAGCCCGGCTTTGCTTTTGAAGTAGTAGTAGAGCGTCGGCTTGGTCACGCGCGCCGCATCGACTATGGCCTGCACCGAAGCGCCGGCATAGCCGCACTCCGCGAAGTGCTTCAAGGCGGAGCGAAGGATCTTTCCGCGTGTTTGTGAGTCGAGCTTGTCCATCAAAACCTACCGAACGGTAGGGATGCTGTGTAGACGGGTCAATTTCAAATCCGAGTTGGCCTGACAATGGGTCGCCTCCTCGTTGCCCGATCATTGCTTTGCCTTCCGGCTCCGGCCTCGCTATTACATCCCTCCGTTTATGAGCCTAACTCGTCATGGTGACAGCCAGTCCGCGAATGCCGCAGATGCAGGCATTCGTCCCATTAAAAAAGTTCTCGCGGCCAACCGTTCCGAGATCGCCATCCGCATCTTCCGCGCGGCGACGGAGCTGGGCCAGCGCACGGTCGCCGTGTATGCGCAGGAGGACCGCTTCGCCATGCACCGCTTCAAGGCGGACGAGGCGTATCTCATCGGGCAGGGCAAGGGCCCGGTCGCCGCGTATCTCGACATCGAGAGCATCGTGGCCATCGCGAAGGAGAAAGGCGTCGATGCCATTCATCCGGGCTACGGCTTCCTCAGCGAGAATCCGAACTTCGCCCGCGCCTGCGCGAAGGCGGGCATCATATTCGTTGGTCCGCGTCCTGAGCTGCTCGAGATGATGGGCGACAAGACCACCGCCCGCGCGCTCGCGCAGAAGATCGGCGTGCCCACGCTGCCCGGCACCGAGGAGCCCATCACGGACCGGGGCGAAGCATTGAAAGCGGCGAAGGAGATTGGTTTCCCGCTCATCATCAAGGCGGCGTTCGGCGGCGGCGGACGCGGCATGCGCGTGGTGCAGAAGGCCGGCGATCTCGCGGACCTGCTCGATGAAGCGCAGGGCGAAGCCGGCCGCGCGTTCGGCAATCCGGCGGTGTTCCTCGAGAAATACATTCCGCGCGCGAAGCACATCGAGGTGCAGATACTCGGCGACAAGCACGGCAACGTCATTCATCTGCACGAACGCGACTGCTCGGTGCAGCGTCGCCATCAGAAGGTCATCGAGGTCGCGCCGTCATTCGGTTTGCCGGAGCATGTCATCAAGGAACTCTGCGACGCGGCGGCCCGCATCGCGCGCGAGATTCGCTACGACAACGCCGGCACGATTGAGTTCCTCTACGATCTTGATTCGCACGAATGGTTCTTCATCGAGATGAACCCGCGCATCCAGGTGGAGCACACGGTCACCGAAGTCATCACCGGCCTCGATCTCGTCCGCGCGCAGATTCTCATCGCGCAAGGTCATCACTTGCACAGCATGGAAGTCGGGATGCCGGCGCAGAACCAGGTTCCGCGCAACGGTTACGCCATCCAATGCCGCGTCACGACGGAAGATCCCGAGAACAAGTTCATGCCGGACTACGGCAAGCTGCTCGCCTATCGCTCGCCCGGCGGCTTCGGCATCCGGCTTGACGGCGGGCAGGGCTTCGCCGGCTCGGTCATCACGCCGTTCTACGATTCGATGCTCGTGAAGGTGATCGCGTCCGGCCAGACCTACGTGATGGCGATGGATCGCATGCACCGCGCGTTGACGGAGTTCCGCATTCGCGGCGTGAAGACGAACATTCCCTTCCTCGAAAACGTCATCGCGAAGGACGTCTTCCGCTCCGGCCAGGCCACGACCACGCTCATCGACACGTCGCCGGAACTGTTTGCTTTCAAGCCAAAGCGCGACCGCGCGACGAAGCTGCTGAACTTCCTCGGCAACGTCATCGTGAACGGCAATCCGCACGCGAAGGGTTACAAGCCCGCGAAGCTGATGGCCGTCGCCACGCCGCCGTCCTTCGACCATCGCCAGGCGCCGCCCGCCGGCACGCGCGATCTGCTGCTGAAGCTCGGGCCGAAGAAATTCGCCGAGTGGACGCTGAAGCAGAAGCGCCTGCTGATCACGGACACGACTTTCCGCGACGCACATCAATCGCTGATGGCCACGCGCGTGCGCAGCTACGACATGCTCGCGGTCGCCGATGCGCTGGCGCGTCGTGTGGGCGCGGAGAAAAACGGTTTGTTCTCCGTGGAGATGTGGGGCGGCGCGACGTTCGACACCGCGATGCGTTTCCTGAGCGAAGATCCGTGGGAACGCCTCCGTCAGTTGCGCGCGAAGATTCCGAACGTCTGTTTCCAGATGCTCTTCCGCGGCAGCAACGCGGTGGGTTACTCGAATTATCCGGACAACGTCGTCGCGGGTTTCGTGAAGCACGCCGCCGCGTCCGGCATGGACATCTTCCGCATCTTCGATTCGCTGAACTATCTGCCGAACCTCAAGGTCGCGATGGAAGCGGTGCAGGACACGCACGCGATCTGCGAGGCGGCGGTCTGCTACACGGGCGACATCCTCGATCCGAAGCGCGACAAGTATTCGCTGAAGTATTACGTGAAGCTCGCGAAGGAGCTGGAGAAGATGGGCGCGCATTTCCTGGCCATCAAGGACATGGCCGGCCTCTGCCGTCCGTTCGCGGCAAAGAAGCTCGTGAAGGCGTTGAAGGACGAGGTCGGCATCCCGATTCATTTCCACACGCACGACACGGCGGGCGTGCAGGCGTCGGCGATTCTCGAAGCCGCAGCCGCAGGCGTCGATGTCGTGGATCTCGCCATCGCCTCGATGTCCGGCTCGACGTCGCAGCCGAACCTGAACTCCACCGTCGCCTCGCTTCAGAACACGCCGCGTGACACGAAGCTCGATCTCGAAGCGCTCAACGAGTTCGCGGATTACTGGGAGAAGGTGCGCGAGTATTATCATCCGTTTGACACGGCGCCGAAGACCGGCAGCGCGGAGGTTTATCTCCATGAAATGCCCGGCGGCCAGTACACGAATCTCAAGGAACAGGCCGCGAGCATGGGTGTCTCGCATCGCTGGCCGGAGATTGCGCGCCTCTACGCCGAGGTGAACCAGCTCTTTGGCGACATCGTGAAGGTGACGCCGAGCAGCAAGGTTGTCGGTGACATGGCGCTGTTCCTTTTCAGCCGCGGCATCAAGCCCGAGGACGTGGTGAACTTGGAGCCCGGCAGCGTGGGCTTCCCTGAGAGCATCATCGACATGATGAGCGGCGGTCTCGGCTGGCCGCCCGGCGGCTTCCCTCAGGAAGTGATGCGCGTCGTGCTCGGCGAGAAGAAGTTCAAGGAGGCCAAGGCAGCCTTCGAGAAGGACGAATCAGCCAGCAAGGCCGCGCCGATCAGCTTGAAGAAGCTGCGCGAGGAACTTTCCGAGAAGTTCAAACGCGAAGTGACGGACGACGATCTCTACTCGCACCTGATGTATCCGCAGGTCTTCGCAGACTTCGCGAAGCACAGCGCGCAGTTCAGCGACGTGAGCGTGCTGCCGACTCCGGCGTTCTTCTACGGCCTGAAGCTGGACGAGGAAGCGACGATCAGCATCGAGGAAGGCAAGACGCTCTTCATCAAGCTCGTTAGCGTCAGCGCGCCTGACAAGGACGCCCGCCGCACCGTGGCCTACGAGCTGAACGGCATGACGCGAGAGGCTTACATCCTCGACAAGACTGTCACGCCGAAGACCAAGACGCGCGCAAAGGCCGACCTCGCTGATCCGTTGCAAGTCGGCGCGCCGATTCCCGGACTCATTGCTGCCATCTCCGTCACCGTCGGCCACAAGGTCGCGAAGGGCGACAAGCTCCTGATGATGGAAGCGATGAAAATGCAGACGACGGTCTATGCGCCGTGCGACGGCGTGGTGGCGGAACTTCCCATCCAACTCGGCGACACGGTGGAGAGCAAGGATCTGGTGGTGAAGCTGCGGGCGTAGCGCTCGCGCTCGTTGTCGGTCCGCCTGTCCGGGGCGGCCTTAGAATTGATAGCGAAGGCCGATGGTGACGCGGTTGTTAAAGTAGCTGCGGTCGGCGTCGCTGGACTCGCGACGGTAATGGCTATACGCGAGCGAGACCGTCGTCTGCTGGGAGATCCGGTAGCTGGCGTTCAGACCGAGGCGGAAGGTGTCATAGGCCTCGTTGGTTGGCCTCAAGTCTCCGATCTCAATTGCGTCCGGACCTTCATCGGGTATTTGTGTTCGAGTCTCAGTGCCGTGGGAGTAGCCGAAGTTCGCGCCGACGGTGGTGTTCTGCGTGAGAGCCCAGCTCACCTGATAGCCTGCGTCCGTGGATTCGGTGTAGTCGCTTCCCTGATTGATGCCAGGCTGAATCGAGTGGGAAGCTGAGATTCCGTGGGTGATAAACTCAGTGAGGCGATGGTTGAGGCTGAAACCCGCGTAGTATGAGTTCAGCTCGTATGCCGCTGCGGCGGGACGAATCAGAACGATGGTCGAGTCGGGAACCGCTCCGGGAGTTGAATCAAACGAGTAGTGGGCAAACCCGCCGCGTAGCGTCATCGTGAACGCTTCACTCACCTGCCACTCGGTGTAGGGACCGATGCTGACGCTGACGTTGTCGGGCTGAGCGTCCGCCGCATAGTCTGTGAGCGCGGAGCTGGCTTCCATACCCACGCGCGTGGCCGGAGCAATCGAGTAGGCGACGCGGCCAAAGACTTGTTCCGAGGAACGATCCAGACGGCTGAAGTCCGTGCCGGACGATCCACTGTTGTCCGAGATGAAATTGTAGTGCGAATAGCCCGCCTGGTAGGACCACTTCGACGGAGCCCAGGTGGCGCGAAGGCCCGCCGTGTTGTCGAAATGAGGAAACTGCGCCACGCCCGCCAGTGCGCCCACTCCCTGCACATCGTACGAATAGGCGAAGCTGTCGTAGATCGTGAACCGGAAATCCTTCACCGAGAAGTCATAGGCCAGCTCGGAGTTCGGCGCGAAATACAGGCGGTCCAGTTCGTTGTGCTGAAAGTAATCGGCGTAGCCCACGCCAAAGCCCAACGTCATGCGTCCGGTGTCGCTGACCGGTAGGAATCCGTTGAAATTCAACTGTGGCGTCTGGATGTAGTCCTCTTCCCTCGGGCTTCGGACATTCCTCACGTTGTCCGTGAATTCAAATCCGTAGGAAAGTCCGACGTTGAACTCGAACGGCCCCGCCTTGATGCGCTCGTTGCCGGGAGTGGCGACCGCCAGCTGCCGGGCCTGTTCGCTCCGGTCGGCATTGATGGCGGTGCGCAGCGCGTCTTGGGCGGAGGAGAACTGGCCGCCCAGCAGAAGGCACGGAACGATGAGCGAACTGGTGCGGCGACGGTAGGTTGATGGGTGTGTTGGCAACGTCGCGACTACACCGAGCGGCGCGAAAATCGTCAACGCCAAATCGTGGCGCGGAAGCTTAACCGCGGCTCTTGTCGTTGGGACGATCCCGTTGTGGTGCGGGCTCCAGTTGCATCAGGGCATTGGCCACCGTGATCAATCCGCCACCCACGAGGAGGGCCAGGCTCAGCTTTTCGTTCGCGTAATGGATGCCTGCCATCGACGAGAACCATCCGGGAAGGAACAACGCGAACAGGCTCGCGAAGACCGGCTCCAGGCAATAGATCAGCCCGGCCTGCGTCGCCGTCAGGAACGGCTGAAAGTAGTTCATCAGCAAGTATCCGCCGAGCGTGCAGAACACCGTGAGGATGCCCATGAACGCCGCCACCGGCGCGGAGCTGTAGGCGGCGATCCAGTCATCGGCGCGGCTTCCCGTCGCCAGCGCCACCGGCACGCAGGTGATCGCGATGACCGCGAACATCACCAGCGTGAAATGGTTCACGTTGTTCGCTGCGAACTTCGTGCGTTGCAGCCAGAGAATCTGTCCGGTGAAAATCGTGGAGCCAATCAGCGTCTCCAGTTCGCCCCGGCCGATTTTGAAATCGCGCACGTCAATCCCGGACAACACGCCCGCCCCCACGATCACCATCAAGCAGCTCACGGTGAGCCTTCCTGATGGCCAGCGCCGATTCTGGAACGCGACGATGAGCGGGATGATCAGGCAGTAGAACTGCGTGAGAAACGCCGACGTGGAAGCCGACGTGTAGGCGAGTCCGTCCATCTGGAAGATCAACCCCGCGCTGGCGAACACGCCGAGACCGACGCCTTCCCAGGCTTCGAGCCGAGTGAACTTGCGCAAGGTCGGCCAGCACACGATCAGCATCACGAGGGCCGCCAGACCGAAGCGCACGATGAGCGTCATCGAGGCGATGAACCAACTGCTGCTCTCCGGCAGGAGCGGCTGTTGCAGGTACGCCATTGCTTTCATCGTGGGAAAGCTTAGCGCCCAGCAGGCGTTGCCCACCACGAGCATCTGGAGGGCTCGGAGGCGTTTCGGTTGCATCGACATGGGGCGATACGCTACAGAGCGCGGCGTCGCTGACAACGTTGGATTTACTGACGAATCGAACTTGGAACTTGGAGCTTCCCCGCTGCTTCGGCACACTCCGCCCCTTAAATGCGCGACACGATTCGAGCTTGGACGGAAGCCTTCGAAACGTTCGTCCTGGAAGTCATCCTGGAAGAACGTCGGGGCAAGGCCGCTGATCTCGTGCGGCTGATCCTCTTCGTCCTCTCGAAAGTTTTCCTGCTCATCGTCAAGCTGCGTCGCTTCCTCTACAATGTCCGCATCCTGCGCGACTCCACGCTCGGCGTGCAGGTCATCGCCATCGGCAACATCACCGTCGGCGGCACCGGCAAGACGCCCGTCGTCGAGAAGTTCGCGCGCGAACTCCAGAACCAGGGACGCACCGTCGCCATCCTCTCCCGTGGCTATCGCTCAAAGCCGCCGCCGCTTTCCAAGCGCCTGCTCGACCGCATTCTCCTGCGCTCGGACACCACGCCGCCGCGCGTCGTCTCGGACGGCAAATCTCTGCTGCTCGATTCCGAAACCGCCGGTGACGAGCCCTACATGCTCGCGTCGAATCTCAAGGACGTGGTCGTGCTGGTGGACAAGGACCGCGTGAAGAGCGGCCGCTACGCGATTGAGAAGTTCGGCTGCGACACGCTCCTGCTCGACGATGGCTTCCAATACTGGAAGCTCGCCGGTCGGCGGCGCGACATCGTGCTCATCGATTGCCAGGCGCCGTTCGGCAACGAGTATCTTCTTCCGCGCGGCACCTTGCGCGAACCGGGTTCGCACCTCGCGCGCGCGAGCACCATCTTCATCACCAAGAGCGACGGCAACACCGCCCGCCTTCGTGCCCGCATCGCGAAGCACAATTCCACCGCCGGCATCATCGAGTGTGTCCACCAGCCCCTTTACTTCGAGGACGTCTTCACCGGCGAGCGCCACGATCTCGACTTGCTCAAGGGCAAGAAAGTCGCGGCGCTCAGCGGCATTGCGCAGCCGGAGAGCTTCGAGAACAGCCTGCTGAAACTCGGCGCGGACCTGGTTTACTCGAAGCGCTTCGCCGATCACCACCGCTTCACGCAGCAGGAGATTCTCAATGCCGTCAATCGCGGCAAGAAACGCCAGGCGCAGATCATCCTCACGACGCAGAAGGACGCCGTGCGCTTCCCGAAGATTGACCGGCGCGACCTGCCGTTCTACTTCATGCGGGTGGAAATTAAGATCGTGACGGGCGCGAAGGATTTCAACGATTGTGTCCGCCAGATTTGCTTCCGCTAGAGCGATGGACCGACTCCTTTATTTCGTGGTGCTGGGATTGATCAAGTCCCTCCAGGCCCCGCCGCTCCGCTGGGTCGCCAGAATCGGGCGGGCGGGCGGCGCGGTTGCCTACTTCATCGACGCGCGCCATCGCAAGGTGACTCAGCGCAATCTCGCGATGTGCTTTGGCAATGAAAAGTCCAGGGAGGAAATCAACGCGCTGGCCAAAGAAAACTTTCGCCGGCTCGGCGAGAACTATGCTTGCGCGATCAAGACCGCCGCCATGACGTGGGATGAGCTGAAGCCGCACGTCGAATTTGTCGGTGTGGAGAAGGCGATGTTCGGCGGGGATGACCGGAATCCGAACAGCATGGTTGTCGCCATCGGCCACTTTGGGAACTTCGAGCTCTACGGCCGCTTCGCCCAATACATGCCCACCATTCGTGGTGCGACGACCTATCGCGGACTGCGCCAGCCCTCGCTCAACCGACTCATGCAATCCATGCGCGAGAAGTCCGGATGCTCGTTCTTCGAGCGCCGGACGGACGCCGCCGCGCTCCGCGCCTGGATGAAACCTGAAGGCTGCATGCTTGGCCTGCTCGCTGATCAACACGCCGGCACTGGCGGCGTGCGCATCCCGTTCTTTGGTCACGAATGCTCGGCCACTGCTTCGCCCGCCGTCTTCGCGCTGCGCTACGATTGTCCGCTGCGCACCGGCATCTGTTATCGCGTCGGCCTTGCCCAATGGCGCATCGAGCTTGGCGACGAAATCCCCACCCGCGAAGCCGGCAAGCCGCGCCCGGTGGTCGCCATCACCCGGGACGTGAATGCGGCCTTCGAAGTCGCCGTGCGCCGTGACCCGGCCAACTGGTTCTGGGTCCACAACCGTTGGAAGCCCGACAAGCCGAAGACGCTTCCCGCACGGCCGTGCGTTCAGAATCCTGAGCCAACCGGCAAGACGTGAGTCAGCCTGAGAAAATTCTGGTGCGCGGCGTCAACTGGCTGGGCGACGCCGTGATGACCACGCCTGCGCTGCAACGATTGCGCGAGGCGAAACCAAATGCCCACATCTCCCTCCTCACCCACGCCAAGCTGGCGGATCTCTGGCGGCACCACCCGGCGATTGATTCCGTCCTCACCTTCAGCAACGACGACGGTGTTCTCGCCGTCGCGAAGAAATTGCGTGACGAAAAGTTCTCCACTGCGCTCATTCTGCCGAACTCGCCCCGCTCCGCGCTGGAGGTGTTCCTGGCGCGCATTCCGGAGCGCATTGGTCTGGCGCGGCCCTGGAGAAACTTCTTCCTGAGCCGGCGTGTGGCTCCACGTCGCGAGGAGATCAAAATGCACAAGCGCACCGCTGCTGAAGTTCAGCAGTTGAATGCGGCGAACAGCGCCGTTGCTACACCGGCGGTTCCAGCCTCCGCGCATCAGCTCCATCACTACCTTCACCTTGCCGCCGCGCTCGGTGCGAATCCGCAGCCACTGCCGCCGCGACTTGAAGTCACCGAAGCGGAAGTCATCGCTGTGAAGAAGCGCTTTGGCGTCCGGGACGACAACCATGCGCCGCTCCTCGGCATCAACGCGGGCGCGGAATACGGTCCCGCCAAGCGCTGGCCTCGCGAACGCTTTGTCGCCGTTGCGATCGAGATTCAGCGACGGACCCGCTGTCAGTGGTGGATCTTCGGCGGCAAGGCGGACGAGGAACTCGCGAACGCTATCGCCAGCGAGATTGCCGCCGCCCACGCGGGCCCGGCGGGTTCCGTCCGCTCCATCGCCGGCCAGACTTCGCTCCGCGAGCTTTGCGCTGCGCTGAAAGCGTGCCGGCTCGTCATTACGAACGACACCGGCCCCATGCACGTCGCGGCGGCGGTGGGCACGCCCGTGATTGTTCCGTTCGGCAGCACGTCACCTGAACTCACCGGCCCCGGACTGCCCGGCGACGTGAAGCATCACCTCATCAAGTCCAACATCCCGTGCTCGCCCTGTTTCCTCCGCGAATGCCCGATCGACTTCCGCTGCATGCAGGGCATCAGCGTCGAGACGGTGATGGACGCCGCGTTGAGAATCCTGGGCTGAGGATTCCGTTCAGCGGATGTTGCCGACGCTGTTCTTCGCCGTGTCGTGCTTGGTCTTCAGCACATTGCTGACGCTGGAGAAACGTCCGCTGCGATTGCCGTAAACCGGTTGTCCCGGTTGATAGGGTCTGTGGCGGCGGGAATAGAACGGGTTGGAACCGCTCATGTTGGACTCTTCGTACAGCGGGTTGCTGTTCACCGCACCCATGTCGCGGCCCGCCTCGAGCTCGATCTCGCCGGTCACGTCGGTGGTGCGCTTGTTGTGGAACGGCGTGTGGCGTCCGCCCTCTGCCTTCTTTTGCTTCCAGTCCCAGCCGCGCACCGTGACTTTGCTGATGGAATATTCCTTGGGATTGAACATGACTTCAATCGTGTCCTCTCCGCCCATGACAGAATGTCTGTGACGGATGTTCGAACGCGACGTGCTGATGCCTGCGCGCGTCGTGCCGCCACCACCGCCGTCTGCCATCATGCCAAAGCCCTTGGCGTCGTTGAAGAACTTGACCGTTCCCTTCTTCATCTTGCTGGGAGAATTCCCGGTCCACGGATTGTCGCCGGCAAACGTGAAATCATTGGCACCGAAACTCGCCCGGTAGCCGCCCACATCGCGATGGCCTCGAATCATGTTACGGCCCGTCTTCGGCTCGTACATCGGGTTCTCGCCGCCCATGCCGCTGGCGCGGTAGAGCGCGGTCTCCGCGTCCCAGAACATCCCGTGGAATAGAAACGGATTCCCCAGCGGCGATGCGCTCGCGGGCTGGCCATCGACAAGAATCGGTGCGCCCTTGGAATCAAGGAAGCGCGGCGACCCGTAGTCGTTGTAGTCGTAGCGTTCGAGCACGTTGCCCACCTGGTCGGTGAGCGCGAGCGTGTTGCCGAGGTCATCGTTATGGAAATAGATCGATGCGCCTGCCGGGGTGAAGCCCACCAGCACTTCGTCATCGACTTCGGGCAACCAATAGAACGTTCCGACCACGGTGCCGTTGCGGCGAAGTTCGAGGATCGCGTCGCCGTCGCTGTCCGGGTCATGGATGAACTGCGTCGTCACGGGTGCAGAGGGCGCGGGCGGATAAGTCGTCTTGCTGATGCGCCGTCCCAGCACGTCATAGGTGTAGCTCGCGATGGTGACGAAGGCGGGACCAGCCGCGCGTTCCACGCTCACCAGCCGATCCGCGTAGTCGTAGCGATACATCGTGCCGCCGGTCGCGCTGTCGCGGAAGATCAGGTTGCCGTTGCGGTCGTGCTGCTCGGCTCCGAAGGGCGTGAGCGTGTATTGGTTCAACTGGAAATCCGCCGGCTCCGGCAGCGCGTTGTCCATCGTATAGTCCGACACCGCGCCGTCCTGGATCACCTGCTGCCGGTTGCCGTTGGCGTCCAGCACATAGGTGCGCGAGTAGTCGTTTACCGAACCGCTGATGCGCGTTCCGCGCGTGAGCCGGTGCAGCGCGTCGTAGGCAAATAAGTTGGTCGTGGTCGGAGCGCCCTGGGAAAATCCGGTGGTCTGGGCGCGCACCGTCTTGTTCTGTGAACGATCGTAAGTGAAGGCGCGCTGGTCGATGACCGCGCCGCCCTGGGATCGGGCGTGGTTCACGCGCGCGACTTGCTGCCAGCCGAAGTCGCCCGCGCTGTTCGCCGGAGTCTGGAGGCCGTTCCAGTTGATGCGCGTGTTGACGCCGTTGCCGCGCGCGATGCGCGAGAGGCGATCAAGACCGTCGTAGGAAAAGGTCGCCACGCTGGAGACGTCGGCGCCCACGAACGGAATCGTGCCGACGGCGGTCAGCCGGTTGTCGCGGCCGAAGGTGGATTGCATGATGCGGCCGCCGGGATAAGTGAGCGAGAGCCGGTTGCCTTCGCCGTCGAAGGTGGCGAAGGCCGCGATGCAATCCGCCTTCGCCTTCGCCAGGTTCCCCATGGAGTCGTAACTGTACTCGACCATCGAAGTGTCGTTCGTGCCGAGCACCAGTTGTGACAGACCGTCGTAGCGGAACTCCTCAAAGGTCGTCGTCGCCACCACGTCTGCACCCGGCGCGATGTCCTTGCGGATGCAGCGATCGAGAAGGTCATGCGTGTAAGTGATCACGGTTCCGTTCGCGTCGGTGCGTGAGGCCAGGTTGCTGCGCGGGCTCCAGACGAGCGACACCCGGGTCTTGTCAGGATGAGTGGTGGAGGTCAATCGCCCCACCGAGTCGTAGGCGTAGGAGGTCGTGTTGCCGTTGCCATCCGTGGAACTGACGCAGCGCGTGGTGCTGTACTCGACGTGGCTGGTGTTGATGGTGATGCCGCGCTCCTTTTCCTCCACGTAGTGAGTGGTGTCAGTGACGCGCCCGAGTCCGTCGAAGACGCGAGTGACTTCATTGCCACGCTCATCGATTTCACTCACGCAGTTATCGCTGGAATCACGGGCATAGCGCACGACGTTGCCGACGTTGTTGCTCGTGCTGAGGCAGCGGTTCCATTCGTCGTAAACGTAGGCCGTGACAAAGCCCTGCACCGCGCCGCCCAGGTCGCTCCGATCCGTTTGCGTCACGGACAAGACATTGCCCGCGGCGTCATGGGTGTAAGCGAGCACTTGAACGCCTTCCTCGAACGGCCCCGCCTCCAGCAATCCGCGCGACACTCCGGACAGACGGCCCGCGCTGTCGTAGGCGTAGCGCGTGGTGTTGCCGTTGTCATCCGTCTCGCTGAGGATCGATCCATTCGGCGCATAAACTGTGGAATGCGTGCTCTCGCCATCCGTCAGGCTCAACTCGGTGAAGATGTCGAAGAAGCTCACACGCCGCCGGACACAGCGATCCAGAGAATCGTATTCGTAACGCGTCTCGCTCAGGCGCCGGTTGTTCGCGCTGCCGTCCACGTCGTTGATTTCGCCATCGAAACGGGACGAGAGGAGGTTGTCGTTGGCGTCGTAAGTGCGCTTGTCGATGTTGCCCATCGCATCGGTGATCTTCACGCAACGGCCGAAGCCATCATGACTAAAGATGGTCTGCTTGATGGAGAAGGCGTCGACCTTGGAAACGCGGGCACGCTGGCCGTTGCGGTTGTAGTCAAACTGCTCCGTGGCGGCCAGGCTGGTGCCAGGCGCGGCGAGCACGCGGAAGGGAAGATCGCGTTCGTCGTATTGGAACGAGACGACATTGTCCGGATCGTTGCCGTTGACGGACTCAGGCAGTTCCTCGAGCACGAGGTTGCCGTTGCCGTCGTAGGAGAAACGATTCGTCATGGAGCGCTGGTGGACGCCGCCGCCGCCCTGCTGGACGACATGGGTCAGTTCGTGTGCCACGAGCCGCGCGCGGTTCATCACGTCGAACTCAGAGGAGGAAGTCCAGAGCGGGTTGATGGGATCGAGCGCGCCGGTCTGGTCGCGATTTTCGTGGTCCACCTGCACGAGGTTGTCGTTGGCGTCGTAGGTGAAGCTTCTCGTGACTTTCTCGCCGAAGGTCGCGCCCTGCGTTTGCTTCGGCACGGTGACGTTCATGCTGATGCGCTGGTCCAGCGCGTTGTAAACCATGCGCGAGTCATTGCCGCGAGGGTCCACGCAGCGGACTACATTCCCGACCGCGTCATACTCGAGCGACGTGGTAATCCGGAAATGTGATGTGTCGCCGCAAAGTCCGCCGCCTTTGTCCACGGTGGCCTTCTTCAGGAAGCCGAATCCGGCGAGACTCGGATCCTCGTAAAACTCGAAGCCATCCACGCGGCGGCAGCCCCCGCCATCGGCCGGATGAGTGATGCTGGTCAAACGGCCACGACGGTCGTAAGTGAAATCAGCCGCGACCACCGCGCCGCTCTTCCGCTCGGTGGTCTCCGTGTGGAGAAGGTCTCCGTGGTCATCGTAGGTCGCGGTGGACACGTTGCCGCGTGGGTCAGTCATCAGTTTCATGATGCCATACATGCTGTAACGGTTCATCCCGACGTCGTTTCCAAGCCCCACGAATCCTCCATAGCGCTTCGTTTCCTTGTCCTTGATGATCCTCACACTGCTCGGAGCCGTGGCCAGCCGGAAGCCATCGAGTGACGTGGACTGGCGTGGACCGCGGTTAAAGCTCCAACCTGCTATCGCCTCGATGGCGGGCGAACCAAACCGCGCGTCATACTCAAACCGCCATGCGCGCTCCGTGCCATCCGGAAGGCTGTCTCCGTCGTCATCCGGGTCGAGGCAGCACGCCCGCTCGCGCAAGACTCGAAGGTCGCCGTCGTGCCGCTTCGCGTTGTTGCTCCGGCTGGAGCTCTGGTTGAACGCCCGCTGATAAACCATCTCCGTGGTGTCGCCGCGCGGATGAATCACGCGTGTGCATAGCGAATCGAGATTCCACTCCCAGCGCGTCTCGAAGAAGTCCGGATCGTCCTTACGAAGCTTGCCGCCCGGGCGATTCTCCGTCTCGGTGGTCGTGATGCCAACGACGGCGCGCCCGGCGTATTCCAACTGGCGCACGCAACGGTTGAGCGAGTCGTAGAAGCATTCGCTCACGTTGCCGACGGCGTCGTTCACGATGCACTTCATCGTCGCGAACCGGTTGTCCGGCGCGGGTGTCTGCGGAAAGTATTTGAACGTCAGCACGTTTGTGTCATAGCCCGCCGTTACCGAGCGCACGCGCAGGAATTCCAGGTCGGTCTGGTTGTGCTGATAGACGAAGCGGTAAGGCGTCTGGCCCTTCGGATCGGTGACGCTCAGCAGCAGATGGTTCTCGCGCGCGTCGGCGAAGCCCTTCGAGTAGGCGTAGGTCGTCGTCTTTCCGAGCGGGAAGTCGTTCCCATTCGGAGTCCCGGTGACAGGCGGGCTCGTGGCTGTGGCCAGGTCGCCCGGCCCTCCGGTCAGGCTCCGTGCGCCGTGATATTGGTAAGTCACCGTGCGCCCCGCGAAGTCCGTGACTGACGAAATGAACTCCCCCGCGTAACCGATGGTGATGGTGCGGTCGAGCGTGTCGATCACCCGCGTCAGCCGCCCCGTGTCATCATATTCGAAACGCAGCGCATTCCCGTTGCGGTCCTCGATGCGGGAGATTTTCCCCGCCTGCGCCGAGCCATCGAACGCATGGAACAGCCACTTGCCCGTGTCGGGGAAGGTGAGCGTGAAGCTGTCGTTGCTGAGGCTGCCTTCGTTGAAGAACTCGTCGCGAGTGTAGATGCCGTTCGTTCCCGCGAAGTAGACATCGCGTCGGCCCGTGCCGTCATTCACGGCGATGCCGGCGGCGTCCTGCTCGACGAAGAGATTGTAGGAATGATCCCATCGGTGGCCCATCGGCGTGGTGCGTCCGGTGTGCGAGCGATACGTGCGCACCCAGCTGAAGTCGAGGCCGACGCCGGGAATCGTGAGGTCCTCCACCGAGGCGACCACTTCGCCCGAGAACCCGCGCGCCATGTAGTGCTCGTAGCCTTTCCGGCTGGCGGAGGCGGTGAAACCATCGTCGTCCAAATCATCGTCACCACCGTCTCTGGCGAAAGCCAGCTTCACGTTCACCGCATTGAGACCCTTCTTGCCGCCCATGCGATTGGCGTTGTTGATGACGACGTTTCCATTGACCATGCCGCCTTTCCTGACCTTCATCGGACTCGCCGGAGGTTCTGCGGGCGGTTCAACTTGCCGCTGCAAGGCGTCTCCCGGCTTCACCGACGCGACGGTCACCAGCTTCTCCGCCGTCGCCACGACCACGCCGCCTTCGAGCCATTCCACATCGTAAACGCCCGGCGGCATCGGTGGCACCATGCATAGCAGCGCCGCCGAGAGGACCGCGCCCCCTGGAACAAACGGCGCAGCGACTCCGCCCACGCGCAACGTGCCGTTGGTGGTCAAGCACTGGCCGACAACGTAAATTTCCCCGCCCCCGGTCGAGAGCACCGCCGGTTCAACGCGAAAGATCTCCGGCTGCGGCAAGGCGAGCTGGAAGAAGCGCGACCTCCGGATGCCCTCGGCACCCGATTCCATCTTGTCAGGTGTGAGCTTGAACAGGCCGGCCGTGCCGGGTGGCTGCACGACATCGATGGTGGACCACGGTGTGACGGCATTCAGCGCATCACGACTCTGCACTTTGTAGATGGCTCCCGGCACGCTGGTCCAGTTCAGCTCCGTGGTGCGCTGCTCGCCCGCCCCAGTGACTTTAATTTGGAGCGGAGTCGAAATGTCTGGCGCGGCCGTGTAGCCGCAAAACGGGGCGGCCATCGTTAGGAGCATCGCGAGTCCGGAGTGTAATGCCGCGAGAGGGAACAAACTGCGCCTATTGCCCATGGTAGTCATACGTCAATGTTCATCGGTTGATTCCTAGGTTGCTCGATAAGGAGGCCGCTTCCCCGAAACGGGGTGTTGCCCGAGCGAAGGCCGGGGCATCAATCTGGGTGGACGGGCCTTACCATACATAATTCCCGCGAAATGTGAAGAAGCCTTCGGCGGCAAGCCCCGGTGGTTTCGGTTTGCGGGTCCGGTCATGGCTTCTTAAGGTGAAGCCACACGATCCGATTCCGAATGAAACAGGACTCCCGTCAATTGCGCCTGGGCATTCTCGGCTGTGGACCGATCTCGCAGGTGGCACATTTTGATGCCGCGAAGAAGGCCCGCAATGTCGAGCTGACCGCCATTTGCGATCTCGCCGATGACCTCCGCGAACGCATGGCGGCGCTGCATCAACCCCGCTTCACTTATCGCGACTTCGACGAGATGCTCGTCGGTGACCAGATCGACGCGGTCCTGATTGGAGTCGCGGATCAATTCCACGTGTCGCTCGCGCTCAAGGCCATCGCGGCGGGCAAGCATGTGCTCGTGGAGAAGCCGCTCGGCGTGACCATCGAGGAATGCGAGGAACTTTCCCGCCGTGCCCGGACTTCCAACCTGACCTGCCAGACCGGCAACAACCGGCGGTTCGATCCGGGCATCGCGTTCGCGCGGGATTTCGTTCGGCAACAACTGGGACAAATCCTCTCGCTCAAGGCGTGGTATTGGGACTCCATCTATCGCTACACGATGACGGACAACTTGCAGCCGGTTCCCGTCACCAGCGCGTTAGCGGTTCGGCCCGAGGGAAATCCGAAGGCAGACAAACGCCGTTACTTCATGCTAACCCATGCCAGCCATCTCGTGGACACCGCGCGCTGGCTGGGCGGTGACATCGTCTCGGTCCGTGCGCGGCTTTCTGAACGGTTCGGCGCGTTTTGCTGGTATGTGGAAGTCGAGTTCGCGAACGGCGCGCTCGGCCACATCGATCTCACCATCCCGGTTCGCGGCGATTTCGAGGAAGGTTTTCACATCCAGGGCGAGCACGGCAGCGTGAAGGGCCAGGTCTTCCTGCCGTGGTATCACAAGACCAGCGTCGTCGAATGTTTCTCTGCCAAGGATCGCCAGTATCATCGTCCGATGGGCGAGGACGCCTACACTTACAAGCTCCAGCTCGAATCCTTCGCGGACGTCATCCTGAACGGCGTGCCGCAACGCGGCGCCACAGTCGAGGATGGCACGGCGGCGTTGCGCGCACTGGTCGCCATCGCGCGTTCCGTGGAGACTGGAGAACGCACGCGATTGACCGATGTAAGCGGGGGCGTGTAACGGGCGGCAGCCAGAATTGCCAGGCACGACCAGATTTTCAAATGAACAACTATCCGGAATCAAAACTTCTCGAAATCTCTCGCCATTTTCAGATCTACGGCGACCTGCTCCATGCCGAGCCGTGCAAGATTGGCCACATCAACGAGACCTACATCGCCACCTACAACCAGGGCGGCGTGCAGGTGCGCTACGTCCACCAGCGGATCAACACGCATGTGTTCAAGGACCCGGAGGCGTTGATGGATAACTTCGTCCGCGTGACCTCGCACCAGCGGCGCAAGCTCTCTGAATCCGGCGCGCGCGATGCCTCGCGTCGAACGCTCACCGTCATCCCGACGCGCGACAACCGTTCGTATTACCGCAACGGCAACGGCGAATGCTGGCGCACTCTGGTGTTCGTGGATGGCGTGCGGACTTTTGAGGCGGTGGAAACACCGACGCAGGCCTTTGAGGCGGGCAAGGCATTTGGCGAGTTCCAACAGCTCCTGGTCGATCTGCCGGGCAAGCGGCTCGCGGAAACGATTCCACACTTTCACAACACACGTCATCGCTTCGAAGCGCTTCAGCAGGCGATCAAGGCGGACCACGCCAACCGCGCCAGCGAGGCGAAGAAGGAGATCGCGTTCGCACTCAAGCAGGAGAAGAACGTCGATGTGATCCTGAACGCCCTGGCGAAGAAGAAAATCCCCGAGCGCATCACGCACAACGACACGAAGTTTAACAACGTCATGCTCGACGTCGTCACCGGCAAGGCGATGTGCGTCGTGGACCTCGACACCGTGATGCCCGGCAGCGCGCTCTATGATTTCGGCGACATGGTGCGCACAACGACCAGCCCGACGCTCGAGGACGAGCTGGACCTCGCGAAGGTCCAGATGCGGATGCCGATGTTCAAATCGCTCGCCCGCGGCTACCTCGAAAGCGCCGGCCCGTTTCTCACGAAGGGCGAACGCGCGCTGATCGCGTTCTCCGGGAAGCTCATCACGTTCACCATCGGCATCCGGTTCCTCACCGACTTCCTCAGCGGCGACACTTACTTCCGCGTCCATCGTCCGCACCACAACCTGGATCGCGCCCGCACGCAGTTCAAACTCGTCGAGAGCATCGAGAAGCAGGAGGCAGCGATGCAGAAGCTGGCGGACGCAGTCTGAACTGACCGAATGCCCAATGACGCAATGACCGAAGAACCGGATACATCTGTCTGGCCGCCCGCCATTTGCCATTGGGTCTTTGTCATTCACTGGGCATTCCGTCACCGGTCATTATGATCCCCGGCATCTTCGCCAAAACCTTTGTGCGCCCGACGGTGGCGGAAGTCTTCCGCGCCGTGGCGAAGCATCATCTGCGCAGCGTGCAGTTCAACTTCGCGTGCGCCGGGCTGCCCAGCCTGCCGGACGAGATTGATCCCGCGCTGGCCAAGCGCATTCGCAAGGCGGCGGCGGAACAGCGCATCGCCATCGAGGCGGTCTCCGGCACGTTCAACATGATTCATCCGGACGCGAAGCAGCGTCGGGACGGCCTGCACAAGCTCGGCATCATCGCGGGCGCCTGCGAACCTCTCGGCACGGGGATGGTCACGCTCTGCACCGGCACGCGCGACGCGGAGAACATGTGGCGTCATCATCCGCAGAATGATTCTCCGGAAGCCTGGCGTGATCTTCTGGTCAGCATGACCAAGGCGCTGACCATTGCCGACAAGTTTGACCTCGTGCTGGGCGTCGAGCCGGAGACTGGCAACGTCATCAGCTCGGCTCAGCACGCGCGACGTTTGCTGGATGAACTCCGGTCGCCGCGCCTCAAGATCGTGTTCGATCCTGCCAATCTGTTTCATCCCGCCGACCTGCCGCGCATGGATGAAATCCTGGACGAAGCGTTCGACCTGCTCGGTGGCGACATCGCCATGGCGCACGCGAAGGAGCTCAGTGCGGACGGTCACGCCGGCAGTCTGCCGCTTGGCTCCGGCGTGCTGGATTGGCCACG
>CAMCCU010000006.1 GCA_945872975.1 Pedosphaera parvula Ellin514 | reverse complement strand
CAACACCGGCGTAACCCGCATCCGCATACACACCGCCATCGCGCTCCGCCGCCCAATGCCTCCGCACCTTGTCGTGCATCTTGAGCTCCGTGGCCTTGTCGATGGACACCATCAACGCCTTGCCGACGAAGTCGCGCCCGATGACGCTGTAATGACCAGCGTGGATGATCGCGCTGTGTGGCCAGGCTTTCCGGGAAGGAGATTGAAGCATCGGAAGGATGATTCCCCCGCGACCACGAATCGCTCAATGGAAGCGGATGAAAGCATGCGGATCTGCGGCGACCCGTTTCCCTGGGAAAGGGCGTGGCACCTTCAAACTATTGAGCAGCATTTACGCAGGTGACCGCCTAAGTTTTGCGAATGATTACGGCTGCCGCCCGATTCTTTGTAATGTTTCTGCTGCTGATCGCTGCAGTTTTCGGCGCTGAGATCCCGGGAGTTCGAAGGGCTGTCAGCATCTCCGACGAGTCGCACTTTCGAAAAGTGATTCTGTCCACGAATCTCGACGAGCCGATCCAGCTCTCCGTGGCCAGGAACGGCCGGGTCTATTTCGGTGAGCGGCGGGGGGCGGTGAAAGTATGGAAGCCCGACACGCGCGAGACGGTGACGGTGGGACGGCTGTCGGTTTTCAGCGGGCCGGAGGACGGCCTGCTCGGGCTGGTGCTGGACCCGGGGTTCCTCACGAATCATTGGCTCTACATTTTTCATTCTTCACCTGGCGTGCTCGAGAACAGGGTGTCGCGATTCACCGTCGAGGATGAGGCGCTCAACCTGGATTCCGAGAAAGTCCTGCTCCGCATTCCGACCCTGTCGAAGAAACCGAACCATTCCGGCGGCGGGCTGGCGTTCGATGCCGCGGGCAATCTTTATGCCTCCACCGGCGACTACACTTTCATCAACGACTCCGGCGGCTACAGCCCGCTCGACGAACGGCCGGGCCGCGAGGTTCACGATTCACAGCGCACCGCCGCAAACAGCAACGATCCGCGCGGGAAAATTCTCCGCATTCATCCGGAGCCGGATGGCACCTACAGCATTCCGAAAGGCAACCTCTTTCCGCCGGGCACGGCGAAAACTCTCCCGGAGATTTACATCATCGGCTGCCGGAATCCGTTCCGCTTCAGCGTCGATGAGAGAACGGGCTGGCTGTTCTGGGGCGACGTCGGACCGGATGCGCTGGAACCAAGCGCCCAGCGCGGGCCGGCGGGCTTCGATGAATTCAACCTCGCCAAACAGGCGGGCAATTTCGGATGGCCGTATTTCACGGCCGACAACAAACCGTATCGGAAATACAACTTCGCCACGAAGGAAACGGGCGACACGTTCGATGCGGCCAGGCCGGTCAACAAGTCGCCGAACAACAGTGGGATTCGCGATCTGCCACCGGCGCAACCCGCGTTGATCTGGTATCCGCCCGGACCTTCCACGCGCTTTCCGGAGATGGGTTCCGGCGCACGCTCCGCCATGGCCGGACCAGTCTATCACTTCGATGCGGCGTTGAATTCCCCTCGCAAGTTCCCTGCCGACTTCGACAACGCACTCTTCATCTTCGAGTGGGAGCGAGGCTGGATTCGAACCGTGCGTCTCAACGCCGAAGGACAGTTGGAAAAAATCCAATCGTTCCTCCCGCAGGTGAAATTCAAACGTCCCATCGCGATGTCGTTCGGGCCGGATGGCGCGCTCTACCTGATCGAGTGGGGCACCGCCTGGTACAACAACAAGGACGCGCAAGTGGTCCGCATTGATTACGTCCCGTGAAGCACACACGCACAGCCATCCGAATTCAAATCGTCAACGTATGAAAAACTACTTCAGCCTCATCGCTCTCGCCGCCTTCTGCTTCGCCGGAACGTCCAGCGCTCAGAGCCCGACGACGCCCTCCGGTTTACGCAATCGCCAGGATTTCGAGCGTTGGATGACGGAGCTGTCGAACTGGGGCCGCTGGGGCAAGGACGATCAGCTGGGCGCTTTGAACCTTGTGACGCCCGCGAAGCGCAAACAGGCGCTGGCGCTGGTCCGGGACGGCGTGTCCGTTTCGCTCGCGCGCGATGTCGAAAAGGAGAAAGCCATCGATAACGGTTCTCCCTTCCAACATTGGGTGGACCGCGCCGGCACCAACAATCCAGGCTTCTCCAGCGCCGACACCTACAAGGTCTCCTATCACGGCATGGCTCACACGCACATCGACAGCCTCTGCCACATGTTCCATCAGGGCAAAATGTACAATGGCTTCCTCCAAACGGGTATCACCTCCGAAGGCGCGCAGAAGCTCGGCATCCAAAATCTGAAGAATGGAATTCTCAGCCGCGGCATCTTGATCGACATCCCGTTGCTGAAGGGCGTCGAATTTCTTGAACCAGGGACACCAATTTATCCCGAGGATCTGGACGCTTGGGAAAAGAAGACGGGGATCACTGTCGGCGCCGGTGACGTTGTTCTCATCCGCACCGGTCGATGGGCCCGACGTGCCAGCGTCGGACCTTGGGGTGGAACGTTCGCCGGCCTCCACGGCTCGTGTGCGCGCTGGCTGAAGCAGCATGACGTTGCCGTGCTCGGCAGCGACGCCGCGAGCGACGTGCTCCCGTCGGGCGTGGAAGACGTCGCCATGCCAATCCACCAACTCTGCATCATCGCGATGGGGACATGGATCCTGGACAACTGCGATCTCGAAGCGTTAAGCGCGGCGGCCAATAAACGGAAGCGTTGGGAATTCATGCTCTTCGTCGCGCCGCTGGCAGTCCCTGGCGGGACCGGTTCGCCCATCAACCCCATCGCGACATTTTGAGAAGCCCCTTGCTCATCATCGACGGTGATGGTCGCGCGAGGAGCGTCGCCAGATCTCGCGAATGTCTGCGCCGCCTGAGCATCGCGACCTGGCAAATCGCCGCGCCCGCTGACGCCGTCATGACCGGTCAGGATTACCACGCTGTCTGGGTCGAGCTTTCCGGGGCGGCAGGGCTTCTTCAACCTCGGCAATGGCGATGGCTACTCGGTCCGTGAAGTCATCCAGATGTGTGAAAAGGTGACTGGCACGAAGATTACCGCCATCGAGAAACCACGTCGCCCGGGCGATCCGCCGCGCCTCGTCGCTGCCGCGGAAAAAGCCAGGCGCGAGCTCGGATGATACAGCGCGCTAGACCCAAAGCAGTGCATCGCTCGCGCCCTGATTTGGCCAATACTCAGAACCATCTGATAAGTTCGATTCGGCTCGTGAGTTCGAATGGAAAATTCAAATTCTGATTCTTTCGACCTCATCCAAAGTGATTTCATCCTTGGTCCGGTCGTAAAGCTTCGTAGTTCTCGGTGACTCGTGCCCCGCAATCGACTGGGCCTTTTCAACTGTTCCGCCCTTCTCCAGAAAGGTGGTGATTCCCGTTGCTCTGAAAGTGTGGCAGCAAGTTTTTGCAGAAACGCCAGCGCGCAGAGCGCGGCGCTTAATCATGCGAAACGCATCGACGCGACCAAGGCCATTCGATGAGAGTCGGCCTGACTTATCCTCGACGTAGAAAAATCCCCGACGTTTGAACAGCCAGAATCGATGTTTGATTGCACCCACACAGTTTGTGCGAGGTGCGCAGAAGCCGTTATGGAGCACTAAGCCGACTCCATGCAGTTCAACCACGAATGGACACGAATCCACACGAATAAAGACAGGAGTTTAACGCGCTCAAGCCGGCAGAGCCGGCGTTCACCAAACAGTGGGCAAAAGTTCTCACGGCACGCTTCGTTTCCCACCGCATCTGATTCGTGTCCATTGGTGTTCATTCGTGGTTTCTTCTACATCGTTCCGGCTTAGGACCACGGGAAGGAGAGACGCTAATCCAAACAACCAGGGTCCTTCGGTATGGAGCGAGGTCACGAGTTGAGGAGGTTGAGGCAGCGGCCGGGGCGGGAATGGAAGTGTTCCAGCAGGCTGGCATTGCGGCTGCGCGAAGCATCCTCCCCCAGCACGGCGTCGCGTCGCCAGTGGTTGCACACTTCGACCCCGCCCCAGTGCCCGCGAATCAAGCCCAGCCAGTGTTCATCGTGATAGTCCCCGGGCGCAGCACTGCAAAGGTAGTAACGACTTTCAGCGCTGGTCTGGCCGGTCTTTTTGATCGTCCGCTGGCTGCGCACCACGATCAGGCTGCGGGCAAAAGGGAAGTCCGCCCTCAGCGGCTCGATGGGGAAGGTGTGCAGCCGGCGCTCTTCGACGCGGCCGTGTCCGCTGGTGGTCTGGACAAAAAGGGGGTGCCGGCCAGCCCGTCCAAGGCCTGCGCCTGTTGGAGCAGGCCCGGCTGGTTGCCTTTGATTTGGAGCAGATAGTCGCCGCCTTTTTCCACGATGACCCGGGCGCTCTGGCGCTGGCAGTGCAACGCATCGGCGGTGATGATTTTTCCATCAAGGGCGGGCAGGCGCTCGAGGAACGCGGCGGCCGCAGTTTGTTCGCAGCGCGGGGTGCCTTCCTTCTGATCGTAAACGGCCAGCGCCTGCGGGGCGCCATCCTCGTGCTGAGCCAGGGTGAGCAGGCCGAGGTGGTCGCGGATCATTTTGCCATCCATCGCCAGGGCTTGGGGCAGCGTGCCGGCGCGGCTCTGGAGCCAGTCGGTCAGGAGCGCGGCCAAGGGCTCCGGATCTATGCGGGTGAGCAGCGCGTAGAAGACGCCGTAGCCGGGGACTTTGTGAAAGGCGCGCGTGCCCTGCTTGCGGGGCAGGCCCAGCTGGCGGCGTTGGGGCTGGGTGAGCGTGGTGGCGAAGCGGGCGATCTCGGCGATGTCGCGCCGCCCCGCCAGCAGGGCCAGGGCGATGATCGTGAGCACGGGGCCGGTGCGGTAGTGGGTGTTGGAGTCGCGCGGATCGGGCGCCTGGCGCAAGACGTCCAGGAGGGACTTCATCTGCTGCTGCGTGACGGGGAGCACGCCCGAGGGCGCAGCGGCCAGACCCGCGCGACACTCCTCGGGCACTTGTGGCGCGCGCAGATGGGTGCGCGCCGTGGGCGAGAGCTCGCGCAGCCACAGCTTTTTGGGCCGATCGTTGGCGAGGTAGAAGTCCGCGCAATGCCGGCTGTAGCCTGCGCTGAAGCCGACCGGCTCCCCGTTTCTGGCCTTGTACACGTGCCGGCGTACGTCTCCGGGTCGGTGAAGCTCTCGGCCAGGAGCCGGCGGTAGCCGAAGTGTTCGCGCCAGTGATCGGGCAGCGCGCGCAAGGCGGCACCCATGGTTTGCGAGGCGAGGTTGGGCGACTGGCCTTTGGCGGTGAGCAGGAGGAAGCGGCGGTTTTGCACGACGAGCTTCAAGCACGCGACGCGTTGGCGGGCGCTCCAGCTGATCCAGAGATCACGATCCTTGAGCGCGTAACAACTCGGACCCAGACCAGCAGCGCCACGGGGACGCCGTCCCGTTCGACGAGCTGACGGAGATAATCGCCCACGGGCCGGCCGGCGCCGAGGTAATGGTGGTCGGCCAGCTGCGCATCAAGCGCCACGACCTCGTGGGGCTGGGCGACGCGGACGGTGAGCGCAGTGGGGATCTCGGTGGGGTTGGAAGCTTTCACCCCAGTGGAGGGGGCCAGAAACAGGACATTGTGTTTAGCAAAAACTTTTCTTCCTTCTCCCCAGCCACTTCGCCCGCCATACGGCAGAACCCTGGTAGGCGCGGGCCGCCTATTCGGTTCTTGCGACCGGCCAAGCTTGGCTCACCATTGGTTGGCGTGTTCGGCCCGGCCGATGAAAATTGAGATGGTTCCGAGAGGGCGTCCCTAATTCAAGAAGACAAGCCGGGTCAAACATTCCTCCTTCATTTCTTAGAGTTAGTATGCGGAGTGGCTATTTCTTTAAGGCCTTCGATTGTGAAATCGCTGTCGGTGTAGGTCACGTTGTGCTTGATGCGAGAGCCATCGAGCAGGGTCGATGAATCCGGTCGCGCGCCGCTCACGGTGAGATCGGCCGGGATGTGGTGGCCGGCGTCGGCAACCACGCGGGTGGTGTCGATGCGGCGGAGCAGTTGCCCGGAGCTGGCGTATTTCTCGACCCGGAGTGGGACGAGGCGCCGCTCGTCGATCCAAATCCGCACGCTGCCATAGATCGAGCGTTCACCATTGCCCGGTTTCGATTCGAGAATCTGGCAGTTCACGCCGTCCACCTTATCGGTGCCGACGATTGCCTGCTGGTCCCACGCGAAGAAATTCTCGACGACGTCCGCATACGACAGGTCGCTGCCGAACAGCGGCTCTTTCAGGTCGTCGATCGGGCGCACGGTATTCGGCGGCACGAAGACGGAACCGCTGGCGGGCTGTTTTCCAATTTTCCGGAGTAGCACGGATTCGCCCTTCCGTTCCTTCGGATAAAGCACCTGATATACGACCTCGGAAGAATCCTTCGTCCGGCGTTGCTTAATTTGAAGCTGGAGCGTTTCGTTAGTCGCCCCCTTGATCTCCATTCGCAAGCGCACATACGACGTGCCGTCTTGGCGGAGCGCGCTGAGCCGGGAAGCAAGGTCGCTCGCTGTCGGTGGCGATGGGCTGTCGGCGGCGCGGGAGGAGAACGCGAGCGTGAGGCCAATGATGGCAGCAGCCACGAGGCGGGACATTAGGCGGATTGGTTTCATATTAGTTGATGCGCGGGTGCCGGGGTGGGAGATGTCAGCCGTGTAAGGCGTGGCTCGGCGTGAGACGGGAACTCCGCCAGGCGGGATAGACGCCGCTGACAACGCCGACCACGACAGCAATGGCCACGGCCATGACGAGAAACTGGGGGTTCAACTCGGGCTCGAGCAATCCGCGGATGGCCGGCGTGGTGACGAGAAGCTGAACCCCGACCACGCCGATCAGCACGCCGCCCACGCCGCCGAGAAAACCGAGCAACGCCGATTCCCACAAAACCATGCGGACGATCCGGCTGCGTTTCCAGCCGATGGCGAGCAGCACGCAAATCTCCTGGGTGCGCTCGAAGACGGTCATGAGCATCGTGTTCATCACCCCGAGCACTCCGACGAGGACGGCCAGCAGCGAGGTGCCCCAGCTCATCGCACTGATCATGCGATACGCCTGGCTGTCGCGAATGTGATCGCCCGCGATGACCGCGCGCGCTTCGGGCACGAGTCCGGTGATCTGCGCGCACAGCCGCGTCAACTCCTCCTTGGTCGTCCTCGGCGTGACCCGCAGGTCAACGATGTTGATCTTGCCTTGGTTGCCGGTGATCTCCTGGAGCAGCGGCAAAGACAGGATCACCGACCCGTCTTCGACCACCGCACCACCATCAACGATCCCGACCACGGCGAGTTCCTCGGTTTCGAGTTGGAGGGTATCGCCGACTTTTTTCCCCAGGACCTCAGCGGCAGTTTTGCCCAGGACGACGGCGCGCTCGGCGGCGTCGTTCGGCAGGCGCCCGGAAACGATCTTGAGGTTTTTCCAGGAAAAGCCGCCCCACTGCCGCGCGGACACGATCATCATATCCGCTTTCTCGACGCTGATCAGGTCCACGAGCAGGGCGCAGGTTTCCGCGACATGGGGCAGCGGAGTGATGCGTTCGACGACGGTGGCACTGAATGGCTTGGGCGTCAGCCCCCGGCCCATGTTGCTGACGACGATGTCGGTGCCGCGGGATTTCATGCCGGTCTGCCAGCTCGTTTCAAAACCGCGCGAGATTCCGACCAGCCCGACCACCGCGGCAATGCCGATCGCGATGCCCACGATCGTAAGCCCGGTGCGCACGGGCCGCCGCGTCAGTCCGCGGGTGACGAAGGTGAAAAAGGTCATGTCGGTTCCTTGTTGAGCGCGTCGGAGACGATGCGGCCGTCCTTCATCTCGATGATGCGCGCGGCCTGGCGGGCGATGCCCAGGTCGTGCGTCACCAGGATGAGCGTGAAGTGCTGCTCGCGGCGGAGACGAACGATCAGGTCCAGGATCAGGGCCGCGCTTTCGCTGTCGAGATTGCCCGTCGGCTCGTCGGCGAGCAGGACGGAAGCGCCATTGGCAAGGCTGCGCGCGATGGCGACGCGCTGGCGTTCTCCGCCGGAGAGCTTGGCGGGAAAATGATGCTGACGCGTTTCGAGTCCGACGGCTTTCAGCAATTCGATGGCCCGGTGTTCTCGCTCGGAGACGGAGCGGTGCGTTTCAAACATCGGGATCTGGACGTTTTCGAGCGCGGTGAAAGTCGGGAGCAGATGGAAGGCCTGGAAAATGAAACCGATCTCGTGGGCGCGATACGAGGCGAGATCGGCGCGCTCCACAAGCGAAGCGCCGCGATAGGTCAGCGTGCCGGCGCTCGGATGGTCGAGCGCGCCAAGCATTTGGAGCAGCGTGGATTTTCCCGAGCCGCTCGGGCCTACGATCGCGACAAACTCGCCTTGCTGGATGCGGAAATCAACGCCGCGCAGCGCCTGCACCCGCCCGTCGTCGTGTTCCTTCTTCAGCCCGCTGGCTTCAAACACCCAATCGGAATCTCCATTCGGGATCGGCATCAGTTCACCCGTTGCTTGGCCAATTCCTGGCGGGTTGTGCGCGTTTCTCCGAGCCACTGTGCGCCAGCTCTTGGGTCGGCAAGATTGATGAACAGATCATGCACCGCGGCGCCGAAAGAGCGGAACGGCGGGCGTTCCTCCTCCACGTTCGGTTCGAGCGCGGCAGCGTGCTCGGGCAATTCCGGGTGCGGCATCCCGGAGCGCCAATGGTGGACGCCGTGATATGGCTCGTGGAGCAGCGTGAAGTTAACGAACGTGGCCACCCAGCCCTCGGCCACGATGCTGCGCGTTGAGCTGTTCACCGTCGAGCCGGTGAGGCCGACGTGCTCCACGTACTTGCGCAGGCTTTGCATGTTCGCCGCCAGCCACCCCGGGATGAGATGCAACCAGAGGAAATACTTCCACACATCGAAGACCGCGACGGTCGTGAGGATCGCCGTCCAGACAACCGCTGTTGCTGCGAACTCCGTCCAAATGCGCCGACGGAGGTTCTTGTTTCGAATGGGTGAGCCCCTGCGGAGGAAGGTCCGCACGACGAGAAGCGGCGTGAAGAGCAGGCCCATCGTCAGCTCGAGAATCGCCGCGCCAACCCGCGCTCCGCGCGAGATCCGCGGATGCACAAAAGGCCAGAGCTCTTCATCGCGCTCGGAGGCGAGGTAGGCGTGGTGCAATTGATGCGCGGCGCGGTAGAGGCTGAAGCTCATGAGGCTCAAGGTGCCGATGATGAGTCCGTCGATTTCATTGAGCAGCCGGTTTTTGCGCAGTAGTCCATGCGCCGCCTCGTGAAAGCCGATCACTATGCCGTGCATGAGGTGGCTGGAGATCAGGGCCAGCGGCACGGCGAGCCAGTAATTGCCGCGATACACGGCAAAACCGAGCGACACCTGCGTGAAAAAAAGCAGCGCGGTGAGTATGGGAAAAGCAATGCGGCTGATCCAATGCGGTTCGTGCGGTTCGATGGCGGTCTCGGCGGCTGTTGTTGGCTTCATCGCGGTTAAGTGGTGAGGACGGCAGTCCGAGTTTCAGGCGAACGGCAGGCACCATCGAGCACAGTCTCGAAGAGTTGCCCCAGGTTTTCCACTTCCGCCTGCGGAAAGAGATTCGGCCGGAAAAGCCACACGACCTCGAGTTGCTCTTCCTCTTCCGTGATTTCGCAAGCGAGGTGATACCGCGCCGTGCCCGTCGAGCGCATCCGCAGTTTCGCTGACAAACCGGGCAGTTCCACATCGGGAATCGGGTGGTTTTGCAACGCGAAGCGCACCTCGAAGATTGGATTGTGCCCCGGCGCCCCCGGATCTCCGAGGGCGCGCGCGAGTTCCGCAAAGGGCATCGCGTTGGCAAAGCAATCCACGGTCAACTGATGCACCGCGCGCACACTGGCAGGAAACGAACGCCCGTGATCGACCCGGCCGCGCAAAGGCACGATCCCGGCAAAGGAGCCCATCGTTTCGTTCACCGCCTGCCGGTTGCGATTCGCCACCGGCGTGCCGACGAGGATGTCGTACGCGCCGGTCCAGCGCGACAGCGCGATTTGAAACGCGGCGAGCAAGGTGCTGAACAACGTCGCGCCGTTGCGGCGGGCGAGTTCCCGGGCGGCCTTGGCGACTTCGGCGGGAAGATGTGCCACCAACCGCTGATGTGCGCCCGACGCGGTGTCAGTTCCTTCGAGCGCCCTCCAAAGCGGGCGATAACCCGCGAGGTGCGATCTCCAAAACGCCGCGCGCGGTTCCAATTCCGCCGGCTGCCAGAACGCGCGCTCGGCGGCGCCCCACGCAGTGTAGCTGAGCGCCACGGGCGTCAGGGGTTCGCGTGCGCCTCGAAGCCCCTGGAAGTAGGCGACGCACAATTCCTGCACGAAAATGCCTAGCGTCCATCCATCGGCGATGGCGTGGTGAATCGTGAAGACAAGAATGTGATCATTGATCGAACGGCGCAATAGTTCGACGCGATAAAGCGGCCCCTGCAGCAAGTCGAAAGGCTCATGAAAAATCTCCTTCGCGATTTCCTCAACCGCGTCCAGCGTACTCTGCGAGGGCGACAATTCGCGGAAGCGGAAATTGGCAGGGCTGTCACTCCGAATCATTTGCAGCGGCCCGTCTTTGCCCGGCAGGAACGACACGCGCAGCGCCTCCTGTCGTTCGACCACCTGTTGCATTGCCCCCATACCATCCTCGGGCGTGAGTCTGCCGCGCACCTCGAAGAGACAGCAGATGTGGTTCGCCATGTCCGCGACCGGCACGGGCGACGTCTCCCACAGCTCGCGTTGTGGAAAGGTGAGCGGCTGGAGGCGGATCTGTCCGCTTTCCAGACGTTGCTTCAACAGCGCGCGTTTATCGCCGGACATGGCTTTGGTCGAACTCGTTCGCGACACCCTGCGGATCGAGATCTTCAGCCGTCGCGTCACCGAGCAGACGGTCAACGTCCGCGTCAGACAGCGCATCCAAATCGACGTCATCAGCCACTGGGACCTCAACTGGAGCGGCGGTCGGGACAGTCGCCACAGCGGCGGCCTTGCCTCCCATATGGCTGGCGATGAGCGACGCGAGCTGGCCGATGGTGCGCGCACGCATCAGGCTGGCCGGCGGCAAAGCCACGCCGAGGGTGGCCTCGATCGAGTTCTCGATTTCCACACCCATCAGCGAATCCAATCCGAGATCCGTCAGCGGCTGGTCGTCGCGAAGGCTGTCGGGTTTGACGCGCAAGACGGAGCCGACGACATCGCGCACCGCTGCGGCGATGATCGGTTCGCGGTCTTCCTGTGCGGTGGACTCGATCTTGAGCCGCCAGTCGCTCGTCACGCCGCCGCCTTCCTGGCCCTCGACGGATGCGAGGATGCGCTCGAGCAGAGGACTCTCCTGCATGCTGCGGAAGAATTGCCGCCACTTCGCCCAGTCCACCCGGATCGCGGCGACCTGTGTGTGGCCGGCGACGAGGGATGATTCGAGCAGCGACATCACTTCACCCGGCGAGAGTGCCGTGGTGCCTTGCCGCTCGAGGAATTCGGCGACGCGTTCGTTGCGCGCGACGTAACCTTCGCCGCCGAGCACGCCCCAGTCCATGGTCAGTGCGGGCAGGCCGAGCGCGCGACGGTGATGGGCAAGCGAGTCGAGGAAGGCATTGGCCGCGCTGTAATTCCCCTGCGCCGGATTCCCAAAGATGCCGGACATGGACGAGAACATTACGAAGCAATCGAGAAGGAGATCCTGTGTGCCCTTGTGCAGTAACCATGCGCCGTACGCTTTTGGCGCCATCACTGTCCGCAGGCGCTCGCGGTTGAGTGCGGCCAGTGGCGCGTCGTCGATCACCATCGCGAGGTGAAATACGCCGCGGAGCGGTTGATCGCCCGCGCGAATTTCCGCGAGCAATCGGGAAACATCTTCGGCTGAACCGGCGTCGGCGCGTACCACCTTTATGTCCACAACTCGGTCGCGCAGGCTCTGGACGAAGGCTTCCGCTGCGGGTGTTGCCGCGCCGCTGCGACTGCTGAGCACGAGGTGCCGCGCATCGCATTTCACCAGCCACTCGGCGAGCACTTTTCCAAAGCCGCCGAACGCGCCGGTGATCAGATAACAGCCGTCGGGCTTGATGGCGAACGGTGGTGCGAGCGGTTCGCCGCGCCGGGGCACAAATGCTTCCGGGAAGGCCACGACGACTTTTCCGATATGCTTGCCACTCGCCATGAGTCGGAACGCTGCGTCCACGCGGCTGGCGGGGAACGAGCGAAAGGGCAGCGGCGTGAGTGCGCCTTTCTCGACCAGTTCGGCAAGCTCGCCGAGCATCTCCCGCGTCAGCGCTTCATCGCCGCTGAAGATGGCGTCCATCGCGACGACGTGGAACGATGCGTTGCGCCGGAGCGACCAGAGGGGGATGCGCGAGTTCTGGTAGATGTCGCGTTTGCCGATCTCGATGAAGCGGCCGGACTCCGCGAGGCACGAGAGCCCCATCGGGATCGCCTCGGCGGCGAGCGCGTTGAGAACGACGTCCACGCCGCGCCGGCCGGTAAGTTCCATGACGGCTTCGGCGAAGTCGCCGCGCCGCGAGTCGATCACATGCTTCACGCCGAGCGTCTTGAGCAACGCGCGTTTGGTGGCGCTGCCCGCCGAGGCGATGACTTCGGCGCCGAGGTGATGCGCGATCTGGATCGCCGCCATGCCGACGCCGCCCGCGCCCGCATGGACGAGGATGCATTCGCCCGCGCGCAGTCGCGCCACGACTTTCAGCGCGTGCCAGGAAGTCATGAAAACCACCGGCAGCGTGGCCGCTTTCTCGAACGACAGTTTGCCCGGAATGCGGCGGACATCACCGCCGCGCGCCAGCGTCTGCGTTGCAAGGCCGAACCCCGCGAGGCCAAACACGCGATCGCCCGGCGCGACGTGCTTCACGCCGGCGCCGACGGCCTTGACGACACCGCCCACCTCGTCGCCGAAGATGCGCGCATCGGGTGCTTCGCCGGGATAAAGCGCGAGCGCCTTGAGCACGTCGCGGAAGTTCATACCGGCGGCTATGACATCAAGCAGCACTTCACCCGGTCCGCAGGGCGGCAGGGCGAACGGTGCAAAGCGCAGCGTGTCGAGGTGGCCGCGCTCGCGGGATTCGAGGCGCAACGGCACCGCCGGATCGAGCGTCTGCTGAACCGCCGGACGTCCCCGCGTGAGGCGTTGGGCGTAGCGGGCTTCGCCACGGAACGCGATTTCGCGCTCGGTGTCGTTCCGCGAGAGTTCGCTCCAGAGCAAGGCGACATCTGCCTCGGAAGCGACTGGCGGCAGATCGATCCCGCGGCAGGCGAGGTTCAAGTATTCGTTGTGGATGACACGGAACAACCCGATGCCGGGAGCCTGAGCCACCGTGGTCGCGGCTGTCTCGCGGCCCACCGGCTGGGCACCGCGCGTGACGGCATCGATCCGCACTTTGCCTCCGGGATTGGTCGCTTCGAGCGCCTGGCTGAGGTGCAGCAAAGCGTCGGTGCCCATGAGCGCATCCGCGACTTCCGCGGGTGCGTCAAGCCCCCAGAGGTAGATGATTCGTTCGACCGTCGCGGCGGTCGCGCAGGCTGCGAGAAGTTGCGTCCAATCCTCCGGCGCTTCCGCGCGCAGGGTGAAAGTGTCGGCACCGGTCTCGGCAAATTGTTTACCGGGTCGTGCGATCCGGCAATGCGCTCCGGCGGCGCGCAGTTGCGTCGCCAGTTGTCCGCCCAGCCCGGAGACATCGGCGAAAATGAGCCACGATTTTTCCGCGAGGGTTTCCACCGGAGCGGCCGCGGTGGCAGTTTGCTGCCAGGCCTTTCGTGCGAACAGCGCGATCTGGCTTTCACCACCCGAAGGTCCAATCAACCCCGGCAGCGAAGTCGCTTCGCCAAAACCTGCCTGCGTCAACACTCGCTCCCATTGCGCACGCTCCAGCAAAGGCTGATCCGGACGCAGCTCGCGGTCGGTGAACCGCCACCAACCGCTCGTAAGACCGAAGACCGTCTCGGTCCACAAACTCGGCGTCGCCATGTCCATGAAGACGAGGCTGCCGCCCGGGGTAAGCAGATCATGCAGATGGCCGAGCGTCGCGCGGACATCGCTCACCGCGTGCAGCACATTGGTGCCGATGATGAAGTCGAACGATCCTGCGGCGAGACCTTGATCGGTGCCCGGTTTTTCGAGATCGAAAATCTTGCACTCGACTTCGGGAAACGCGGCCAGCTTTTGCAGCGCGCCGGGAAAGAAGCCCGCCGAGACGTCGCTGAACGTGTAGGTGTGCAGACCGCGCTCCAGCAGCGGCAGCATCTGCGCCGCCAAGCCCGCCGTGCCGCCGCCGATTTCGAGGATGCGCAGTCCGCGGCCTTCCGGCAGATGGTGCGCGGCCTCCTGCACAGCCGCGCCGATGGCCGCCAGCCAGTGGCTCGTGTAAAGGCCGTCGCCGTAGAGTTGATCGAGCAGCTCCGCGCCCGCGCCGGAAAACAGCACCTGCACGGCTTCCTTTTCTCCACGCAGGATCGGACCAAGTTCGGCGCAATTGCCCGCGCAGAGCAGACCCTCCGACAGATGGCCGGGATGCTTTTCCACGAAGGCTCGGAGCGCTTCCTGAGCGGAGTCTGCCGCGGCCGCAAAGGCCGGTGTCGGGCGGTAACCCGTGGCGTCTTTCTTGAGCAGGCCGCGCTTCTCCAAGCTGGTCATCAGGCGCTCGAAGATCGGCCGCATCGGCGCGGCCACGCGCAGGGAGTCGGCGGTGGACTTAGTGCCCACGACCGCGCCCATAGCCTGCAAACCGTGCGCAAGGTGCATGGCGGTGAGGTCGTCACCGGCAGCCATGGACGCCTGCAATTCATGGCGGCCGCGTATGCTGATGACCTGCTCCAACGCGGTCGCAGCTGCGGCCTCGAGTTGCTCCAAGGGCAGTGGCGCGAGTGGTGTGGAATGGATTGAAGACGGCGTGCGCTCCCAATCCACGTGGTAGATGACGTCGCGCGTGCCGCCCGGCGCGCCCGTGCGGCGGACGCCCGAGACGCTGATCGCGCGGAAGCCATCGACGAGGACGCACGGCCGGCCGGCTTCGTCGTAGAGACCGAGTCGGCCTTCCACGAATTCCTCGTTGCACTGCAAGACGCCGGCGCGCACGCGCACCGATGCGCCCGGCGAGCGGAGGAAAAGGATGCGCGAAAAACGCACCGGCAATTTCATGCGCGAACGGCGATTCTCTAAGGTCGCGGCACCGGCAGAGAAGGTTTGCAGCGCACCGTCGAAGAGCACCGGATGCAGCGCGTATTCGCTGGCGCGGCCGGCGATCGCCTCGGACAAGGCCACGCGGCCCGCCGAGTGACCACCACCGGCGGAGAGTTCGCGGATCGGGCGGAACTCCTCGCCGTAGCGCAGGCCCAGATCGCTCATGTAGCGATAGAAGCCCTCAACTTCCACCGGCTCCGTGCCGGCTGCCGCCGTCGTCTCCCACGTCGTGGAAGCGAAAGGCGACTCGGTGCGCTCGCCGCGCATCGAGCCCACGACATGCAGCGACCACGCGGCGCCTTGATCAAAGCGGCTTTGGATGGCGAACGTGCGCTCGTTAGCGTCGTAAGAAAGCTCAATATGCACGCCCGACGCCGGATCGGGCAGGATGAGCGGTTTGCGGATTTCGAAATCCTCGACGACGAAAGCGCGACCTTCAAACAACTGCACGCCTGCTTCGAGGACGAGGTCCACGAAGCCCGCTGCTGGGAAGATGACGTGGCTGTCCACCTTGTGGTCTTTCAGGAAAGCCATGTGGCGGGCGTCGAGCCGGGCGGTCCAGGTCGGCGTGGCGCGCGGCAGACGAACATCGAGCAGTCCGCGCCCGCCCGCAGCGAGGCGGCCTTCGCGCCAGTCAGCCGTTTCGTTCCACCAGCGGCTCTTGTCCCACGCGTAAGCGGGCAGCGAGAGCAGCCGGCGCGAGGGAGTCATCGCCGCAAAATCCAACTGCACGCCGGCCCGGTGGAGATCCATCACGGTTTCGATCAGCGACTCCTGTTCCCGCTCGCGACGCATCGAAGACAGCACTGGCACCTTGGCACTGTGACCCGCGAGACATTCCTGAATGGAGTGAATCAGCGCGGGATGCGCGCCGATTTCCAGCCACACATCCACACTAAATTCCGCGAGCGCCTTCACCGCCGACGCAAACTGCACGGGCTGCCGCACCCCTCGCCCCCAGTGGACGGCGGTGCACGTTTCGCCGGGGCAACGCCCGCCGGTGACGGTGCTGAAAAACGGAACCGTGCCAACCTGCGGCACGAGATCGGCGAGTGCGTTCTCGAGTTCTTCGGAGGCCGGCTGCATCAGCGGGTGATGGAAGGGATGATCAACGCGGACCAGTCGAGCGAAGACACCTTGCGGCTCCAGCTCGGCGAGCATTGCTTCGAGCGAAATGCGCGCTCCGGCCAGCGTCAACGAACGCGGGCCATTGAATGCGGCGATCGTGACCGTGCGGTCGTGACGCGCGATCAACGCACGCGCTTCGTCTTCGCCTAGACCCACCGCGAGCATCATGCCTTCACCGCGAGCACAGCCATCCATGTAACGCGCCCGCTGCACGATGATCCGCGCGCCTTCTTCCAGGCTGAACACACCGGCAACGCAAGCCGCGGCGATCTCTCCGACGCTGTGGCCGACGATCGCCGCGGGCTGAATGCCCCAGGATTTCCACAGCTCCGCCAGCGAGACCTGCATGGCGAAAATCGCCGGCTGCGCGATCCCAGTGCGTTGCATCTGCGAGGTCTCCTCGGTGCGAGCGAGTTCCTCCAACAGGGAAAAGCCCCACGGTTTCATCGCGGCGGCGCAGCGTTCGAGGGTCGCGCGGAAGACCGGCTCGTGGCGCATCAGTTCGCGGCCCATGCCCCACCATTGCGGGCCCTGTCCGCTCATCACGAAGGCGATACGCGGAGGCGCTTCGCGACGCGGAGTGAAGGCGGTGCGGACCTTCGGACTCTCCTGTTTCACGCCGAAGCCGTCGAGTTCCTGAACCAGCTCGGTCATCGAATTTGTGACGACGGTGAGCCGATACGGGTGGTGATTGCGCCGCGCTCCGAGCGAATAAACGAGATCGGGCAGCAACGGGGAATCGCCATTGGCGTGCGAACGTTCATCGAGCCATTGCGCGAGCTGCAATGCGGAGCCGCGCAGCGCGTCCTCTGAGCGCGCGGAAAGGACGGTCGGCCAGGCGCGTTCGATGGGCGTATCGGAATGCGTGTGGTGCGGACGCGGCGGCGCTTCCTCGAGGATGACGTGCGCGTTGGCGCCGCCGAAGCCGAACGAGTTCACGCCCACGATGCGCGTGCCGTCGGTCTCCGGGAATAGTTCGAGCGTGGAGTTTACGCGCAGCTTCAATCCCTTGAAGTCGATGTTCGGATTGGGCGTTGCAAAATGGAGGTTGGCGGGAACCTGTCCGTGCTTGAGCACGAGCAACGCTTTCACGAGACCGGCGACGCCGGCGGCAGTTTCCAAATGGCCAAGGTTCGTCTTCACCGAGCCGATGAGCAGCGGCGCGTCGGGCGCGCGATCCGCGCAGAGGGCTTCGGCCAGCGCGTGCGCTTCGATTGGGTCACCCACCGCTGTGCCCGTGCCGTGCGCTTCAACAAAACCAATCCGCGACGGCGCGATCCCCGCGTCGCTGCACGCGTCGCGAATGAGCCGCGCCTGCGCCTCCGCGCTCGGGAGCGAGATGCCGTTGGTGTGGCCGTCTTGGTTCAGCGCTGTGCCGACGATCACGCCGTGGATTGGGTCGCCGTCGGCGATCGCCTGCGACAGGCGCTTCAGCAGCACCATGCCCGCGCCCTCACCGCGGACGAAGCCATTGGCCGAAGCGTCGAACGCCTTGCACTTGCCGTCCGGAGACAGCATCGAGGCTTGAGAGAAGCCGATGAAACCGCCGGGCGTGATCATCACCGTCACGCCACCGGCGAGCGCGGTATTGCCGCGTCCCGACCGAATGTACTCGCACGCAGCGTGGACCGCGGTGAGTGCCGATGAGCACGCGGTGTCCATGGCGACGCTCGGGCCGTGCAGGTTCAAACAGTAGGAGATGCGGTTAGCGGCGATGCTGTGCGCACTGCCGGTCGGCGTATGTGGTGAAATGCCATGGGAATCCCAAGGCGTGCCCTGGATCACCTGGTAGTCGTTGTGCGAAATGCCAACGAACACCCCGAGGTCTGTACCGTTTTCAAAATCAAGCACCAGTCCCGCGTCTTCGATCGCCTCCCACGCCGTCTCGAGGAGCAGCCGGTGCTGAGGATCGACATAGGGCGCCTCACGTGGTGAGATGCCAAAAAACTGCGGATCGAACTGGTCGATGCCATCGACAAAACCGCCTCGGTTGGCGATGGATTTTCCGACGATCCCCGGCTCCGCATCATAATAGCGTTCTACGTTCCAGCGATCCGGCGGCACGTCGCTGACGGCCTCGCGGCCCTCGACGAGGAGTTTCCAAAGAGCGTCGGGGTGATTGATTCCGCCGGGGAATCGGCAACCAATTCCGATGATGGCAATGCGGTCCTTAGACATTTGAGTTTAAGAGGGCTTGTGTGCGCACCGCGCGTCTGATCCCAGACAAACACAATCGATCAAGGTCGTGACTGGGATGCGCCGACGAACCAAGAGCCTGCCCGGTCTTCACAAAAGGAGGTAGTGGTACGGTTCCAATTAATTGTTCCCCGATGGGTAAGCAGAGTCGCATAGTGGGATGATTGTGAGAGAAACGCGAAGTTCACACCATGGGGTGAACACCCCATACCCGACGTTGGCCCTTAAACCGTATCACTACCCAATTAGCCACAGAAAAAAACTCTCATGTGCGGCATAGCAGGTATTATTGATCTCGCTCAACAACGAGCCGTACCGGACGAAATCGTGCAGAGAATGGCGCGGGCCATTATGCATCGCGGCCCGGATGAAGAGGGCTTCTTTTTTCAACCGGGAGTCGCGCTGGCGTCGCGCCGGCTGAGCATCGTCGGCCTCGCGGATGGACAGCAGCCGGTGACCAATGAGGACGGGAACGTCGTCGTGGTCTTCAATGGCGAGCTATTTGATCACCTCGAAAAACGTGCGGAGCTGGAAGCGCTTGGGCATCGCCTCGTCAAGCACTGCGACACGGAAGTCATCCCGCATCTTTGGGAGGAACATGAGCGGGGAATGTTCGAGCGGCTGCGCGGGCAGTTTGCCATCGCACTGTGGGACCAACGTGGGCGACGCCTGCTGCTTGGGCGCGACCGGTTCGGGATCTGTCCGCTCTACTGGACGCGGCAGGGCGACTGGCTGCTGTTCGCGTCCGAGATCAAAGCGCTGCTGGCTTCCGGCATGGTGCCGGCGCGGCCTGACCGGCGCGGCATTGACCACATCTTCACCTTCTCCGCCTTGCCTGGGCCGATCACGTGCTTCGAGGGCGTGCAGTTGCTACGCGCCGGGCACTTTCTCGAAATCACGCCCGGCAGCGAACGCGGCCGCGACGCCGAGATCGCGGACCGCGCCTATTGGGAAATGGATTTTCCCGATCTGGGTGACGAAGAACGTGGCGATGACCCGCGCCGTCTGGTCGATGAATTTGAGCAGGTCATGCTGCGAGCCGTGGACCAGCGGCTGAAAGCGGACGTGCCCGTCGGCTCGTATTTGTCCGGCGGCGTGGATTCGAGCATGATCGCGGCGCTCGCCTCTCACCTGAAGGGCTCCGCGATCAACACCTACACGATCCGCGTGGACTCGCCCGAGCTGGACGAACTCGCCGCGGCGAACCTTGTCGCACGGCACATCAAAACCAAGCCGCCGGTCGTGCAGGAGTTTCGCGCGGAGGACGCGGTGAACACTTACCCGCAGCTCATTCACGCTGCCGAGGCGCCGGTGATCGATACGTCGTGCGCGGCGTTGCTACTGTTGGCCCGGCGCGTTCATGAGTGCGGCCAAAAGGTCGTGCTCACCGGCGAGGGCGCGGACGAGTGGTTGGTCGGCTACCCGTGGTACAAGGTCGCCAAAATGATCGGGTATCTCGACATCCTGCCGGGCGTGCGCCTAAGCGACATGGCGCGCCGCGCTTATCTGCGACTGAAGAATGTGCCGCAATATCCACGCGAGTTCCGGCGCGGCATCGAGGAAGCGATCGGCGGCCCGAACGCGTGGATTGATTCCTACGGCCTGCTCGGTCTGTCCAAGCTCCGCTTTTATTCCGAGTCAATGCACGAGGTGCGCGAGCAGGCGAACCCGTGGGCCGATCTGCAGATGCCGCTCGCCCGTGCCAAACGCTGGCATCCGCTGCACCGCGGCATCTGGGTCGCGGGCCGCGTGACCCTCGCCGGGCACCTGCTCCAAGCCAAAGGCGACCGCGTGGCCATGCATTCCTCGGTGGAAGTGCGGTATCCGTTCTTGGATGAGGAGGTCTTCACGTTCCTCGCCAGGTTGGACCCAAAGTGGAAGCTGCGTGGCTTTCGCGACAAGCATCTGCTGCGTCTGCTGGCGGAGCGCTGGCTACCGGCGTCCGTTTACCAGCGGCGCAAAGTGAGCTTCCGCGCGCCCCTGGACAGCTTCCACATGGAACCGGAGCCCACGTTCGTTGGCCAGCTCTTGAGCGAAGAATCCTTGCGTCGCACGGGCTATTTCGACGCAGCCGCAGTGCATCACTGGCGGCGTGCTTTTCGCCAGATGCCGGTGGGTTCGTTGCCGCGTCTCTCCGTGGAGGCAGGCCTTGCCGCCGTGGTGGCCACGCAGCTCTGGCACCACCTCTACATTGACGCGAATCTGGCTCAACTGCCCGAGAGCGTCAGTCGAGCTTCTTGAGAATTTCCCGTCCGAGCTTCTTGGTTTCCGGATCGTCTTTCTCTGTCTCGGGCATCGCCAGCCCCTTGGTGATGGACTTCCGCGCGTCCGCGCCTCTGCCCATTTGCGCATACGCGCGACCGAGCTCGATGTAGTGCATGAGTCGCTTGGGATTGAGAACGATGGCCCTCTCGAAGCAGCGCACCGCGTCCTCGGCTTTCGCGGGCGGCAGTTTGCCATAAGCTGCTTGGGCGTAGGCGCGCTTCAGGGTGCCAACATCGGCGAGCGCCAGATACCAACGGCCCAACACCTGCCAGGCCAGATCATTGCTTGGATTGAGTGTGATCGCCTTATCCGCTGCGATTTTGATCAGACGCAAGGTGGCGATCTGCTGCTTGGTTTCCTCGAGCGGCGACAGCTTTCCGTAGCCGATCGCCAGGGCGAGGTGCGCCTCCGGATCGTTAGGCGCGAGAGCCACCGCCCGCTGAGCATAGGTCACCGCCGTGGTGCCGAGCTGCCTTTTCTCGCTGGGCTTCGCGGCATCACTCATCAGGTGCCGATACTGCCGGGCGATGCGCACCAGAAGCCTGACGTTATTTGAATCCAGCTTTTCCGCCGGAAGATAAAACTTCAGCGCCTCGGCGGCCTGCAGTTTATTGTAAAAGACATCGCCCTTTTTGATTAGTTCCTCCGCCGATTCCGCACCGGCTCCCGTGCTTGCGAAAGCCAGCGCCAGTGCTAACGAGAGAGTGTTGAGGAGAAGGGCGGGTTTCATCACGTATTCACTTTTTGACCGCGGCTTCCACCAACCGGCCCGCGTTGAGGATCTCCACCTCGCTCAGGCGCGGCCCGATCAGTTGCAGGCTCGTCACGGCCACCTCGGCATCACGCAGCGGAATCGGCAGCGCCAACGCCGGGTTGCCCGCGAAATTCACGGCCACCGTGTTTTGCAGATTGAGCATCTGCGCTTCCAGAAGGCCGATTTTTGAAATCGCCGGAATCGCCGGCGGAGGCGTTTGCAAGGTTGGCAGGGCGATGAAGTCCACTTTCGAGAAGATCTCCTTGAGCGTGTTCTGCCATGCGACTTGTCGCGCGACAGCCTGTTCGTAACTGGTTGGGTAGGCTAATTGGCCAGCGCGGATTGCCGTTTTTGTCCGGGCCGATACACCCAGCGCAGAACGAAATCTCTTGTTGCTGATCCAAACGCCCGCGGTGGCGATCGTGTTGCCATCCTTCGTGGCCTGCTCCCACTCCTTCCTGAAGTCGTCGTCGAGCGGGACGACTTGAAAACCCGTCTTGGCGAGAGCCTCGTCCACCGCTTGATCGATTTTCGGGTCGGTGCCGGTGAGGGTGAGACGTCCGACCCGAAGTTCTTTTGCGGAAGGTTTCGCGGCCGCGACAATGGCAAAGGTGCCGGCGAAGCCTCTCTGTAGAAGATCCATTCCCTTCACAGTGCTGGCGATGTCCTTGCCCATCGGCCCGACCGTATCGAGGTGCTCCGGTTCGATTGGGAATACGCCATCGAGTGGAACCAAACCATGCGTCGTTTTCAACCCAACGACGCCGCACCAGGCGGCAGGCACGCGGATCGAACCGGCGGTGTCCGTCCCGAAAGCCACGTCAGCCATTCCACTTGCCACCGCCACCGCCGAACCGCAACTCGAACCTCCCGGGAGTAATCTGTTCGTTTTGCTGAGGGGACTTGAGGGCGTTCCGAAATACTCGTTGAAGCCGGAAGGAGCGACCGCAAATTCACTCAAATTGGCTTTGCCAACGATCTGGACATTGCGCTTCCGCGCGATCGCAAGGCACGAAGCATCCTTCTCTGCGGGTACGCCAGCCCTGTCCAGCCGCTTCGAGCCAGCCGTCGTCACCACGCCCTTCATGTCGATGTTGTCTTTCACGGCCAGCCTCAACTGGTTGGTGTTATCTGTGGGTGGCCAGTAGGCAATGAAGGCTCGATTTCCAGAGAGCCGAGGGTGGACGCTCGGCAAGAGCGCGCAACCGCTTAAGAGAGCAATCGACGCCATGCCGAGCAGGAACGATTTGTAAACAAGGCAGCCGAATGTTTTCATACAGAGCCAACTAAGTTAGTTCGGCGCGAGAGACAAAGCCAATTAACGTTTGCGCGACAGTGAACGTTTGCGCCGGTTCTTTAATGCCGCACATCGTGATAGCCGGAGGAGCAACTACCTGAGCGGTGGCCATCAACAGGGCTTTTGATTCGAACCCCGCAGCGAACACCGCGCGTCAGGTGGTGGTCACGAAACCATTCTTCGTGGTGATGCGAACGCCCCGGCGGGTTTGCTCCAAACCCGCCATCTCCGTGCGGTCGAAGACTTCGAGGCCTGCGCGTTGCCCCGCCGCCAGGAGGCCGTGCGTCAGGCGGTGTGGATCGACCTGACCGCCGTCCTTGGAAAACAGGGCGGCAGGGCGCGAGAAGGGAAAGCGATTCCGAACCGCCGCCGCATCGAAGAACTCCAACTCAATTCCCAGCTTCCGGCGCAGTTGAAATTCCTCCCGCAGTTCAGGAATATCTCGCTGATGCCGGGCCAGAAACAGACTGGGCTTCCGCTCGAAGCCGCAATTGATCTTCAGGCGCTCCGCCAGCCGCTCCAGTTTGCCAATCGACTCGCGACACAACTGGTAGCTCCGCGTAGCGGCAACCGGGCAGACCTTCTTGATCAACTCGCGCAGCGGGACATCGATCTCGTATTGGAGCAGGGCGGTGCTCGCGCTGGTGCTGCTGGTTCCGATGTCGCGCTTGTCGATGAGCAGCGTCTTTACGCCGGCTTCCGCCAGATGCACCGCCACCAGCGTCCCGGTGATCCCGCCACCGATGATGGCCGCGTCGCAGGATGTATTGCGCTGCAACGAAGGGTAGTTTGCCGGGAGGCCGTTGTTGACCGACCAAAAGGGCTGACTTGAAGTGAGGTTCATGAGGTCGGCACGCGAGTCATCCAGGTCATTTGTCTTCGGACGCTTTTTCGTGCAAGGACCTTCGGGCCAGACGATCCAGGTCCGCGTCTGTTACCGTGGGGAGGAAGCGCTTTCGATAAAGCTCGTCGTGCAGGATATCCACAATGGCCACCATCGGGGCGGCAACCAAAACACCCAGCACCCCAAAGGCGGCTACACATATGAGCATGGAAAAGATCACTGCCATCGGATGTAATCTCATACCGCGCGCCATGAGGAGTGGCGTCGTCACGTTGTTCTCCAAGGCCTGAATCGCAAGATAAGTCAGGATGACCCACAGCGGAGTCATGCCGCCTTTGCCGACGGCGAACAACAGTGCCGGCACCGCGCTGAGGATCGGGCCCAGATAGGGAACTCCTTCGAGGATGCCCGCAATCAGTCCCAGCACCAGCGCATCCGTGAATCCGAAGATCGGCCACATAACCAGGAAAACCAGCAGGCCAATCGTCAGCATCCCGAGCAGCGTCGCCCCGGCCCAGCCGGGCACAAATTTTCCAATGCGTTGCACGATGACCAGGGTCTGGTCGTGGTGGCGCTCGGGGACCAGGGAAAATATGGCCCCGAAGATCGGGCGGGGATTCATCAGGGTAAAAGTCACGCCGAAGAACACCGTCACCAGGACGACCAATATCTGAGCTGCGTTGAACGCCACCGCCCTGAAACTGCCGGCCACGCCTTGAAACAGCTGGCTCAAACTTGAACGTATAGATCCCGACTCCTTTGTGGTTTGGGGCGGCGCCGGGGCCGTGGATTTTCGCGCGGGTTCGGGCTTGCCTGCCGCCGATTTAGCCTGGGCAATTTCAGTGGTGACTTCCGCCTGGAGCTTTTCTTCGGAAAGCACCGCTTGTTTCTCCATTCTGATCAGGGGCTTTTGGAGCCGTTCCCAGTAACCGGGCAACTGTTCCGAGAACTTGGTGACCGAGGCCTTCATCGGCCCGAGGAAAGCCCAACTGGTCAAGCCAAGGACAGCCAGCAATGCCGCTGCGACCAATCCCGTGGCGACTCTTCTTCCCCCCGTCAAAGCCCGCAGCCGGGAGATCAGGGGATTGACCGCGAGCGAAATCAGCAGAATGAGCAGGAACGACAACAGGATGGGAGCCAGCAACGGGAAGATTTGGATAAAGACCCATAACGCCGCGGCCAGCAGCACATAGAAAGAAACTGAGCGCGGCTCCATCTCAGGTTTGAGGTTGATGGGCATGGAATTTGATCCTGTAGTTATCTTATCGTCAGGCGACCGGGTGCGGCTGTTCGGAAACCAGTTCCTTCAAAGTCACTGGTTTCGCGCCCGGCACCGGTTCGAGCTGTGAACCATGCCGGGTGGAGTAAATCTGGGTGAACTTCGCGCCGAAGAACAGAATCTGCGCCGAGTAATAAACCCACAACAACACGATGACCAGCGAGCCGGCCGCCCCATACGCCGAGGTGACACTGCTTCGTCCCAGGTACAGGCCGAGCAGTGACTTCCCCAGATTGAAAAGCAGGGCAGTGATGATCGCGCCAATCCAAACATCCCGCCAGGCGATCTTCACATCGGGCAGCACTTTGAAGATCATGGCAAACAGCAACGTAATGATCCCAAAGGAGATAACGAAATTGATCCCCTGCAAGAGGGTCTCCTGGGCGGGCAGCAACCCGACCATGAATTTGTCCAACGCGGAAAGTCCCGCGCTAAGCACCAGCGAGACCAACAGCAGGAAGCCAATGCCCAGGATGAGCGCGAAGGAGAGGAGCCGATCCCTGATAAAATCCCGCACCCCCCGACCCGGCTTCCGGCGGACGCCCCAGATTGAGTTGAGCGCATCCTGAAGTTGCACGAAGACGCCGGTGGCCCCCACGAAAAGCGTGGCCACCGCGATCGCCGTCGCCCAGGCACCGGCCTCGGGCTTGTGGGCGGCGCTGACGAGTGCCTGGATCGCTTCGCCGCCATCGCTTCCGACCAGTCCGGAAACTTGACTGATCAATTCGCGACGGGCCGCTTCCGCCCCGAACCAGAAGCCGGCAACGGCCAGCACAATTATGAACAATGGGGCAATGGCGAAAAAGGTATAAAAGGCCAGGGCCGCGCCCTGCCGCGAGATACCTTGGTCAATCCATTCCGAAGCCGCCTGTGTCACCAAGGCAAAGATGGATTTTAGAGTTCGAGGCATAACGGCTCGCGAGGGTTGGATGTTCGGCGGAGGGGCTCAAAGCCCTAAACGACGACCTTCCTTGACACTCCTGGTTTTTCGCGCTTCGCGGAGACTTAGGCGCAGTTCGCGTTACGTCATCACCAGCCGGCTCTGGGTCCTGCTGTCAGGAAAACCCAGCGATCACAAGAGGCGGCCCGCTTAGAGCCAGATCCGTAACCATCGGCCCACGACCACTCGCCCATATCAATTCGCCGATTGCCTAATGGTGATGTTGTTGGCGACCTCGTGCACGCCGTCCACGGTGTGGGCAAGGTCGGCGGCACGATTCTTCTGATCGCGTGAATTGACGAAGCCGTGGGCCGTGTTGCGGCCTAGGCCGACGCTGGCCAGCTGCTCGGTGAAGGACAGAAGAACAATGATGCGTTTGTTCAGTGTGGTAATATCTGTTTTCGGGTTGCGATTGCCGGTGGCAATCAGTTGCTTTTCACATCCAAGCTACGGTTCCGGGTCGCGCTTCTCCATGGGGTCTAACCCTACCCTGAATTAAACCAGGCCTTGGGCCTGACATCTGATCCGCACACCCACCTCCTTAAACCTGTGTTGCGCGCAAACTGATGAATTGGACCGACTGATAGAATTAGTATCGGTTGGTTTCTTGGCACTTCGCGGTCTAGGTAGACGTCTGAACGGTTCTGATACGCCACCGGACACGGGAGTCTCGCATTGAGCCATGCCCTTTGGCGCTGCGTGACGGTTTGCGGACGCGTGCTCTCGATGATGGAAAGCAGTTCCTTTTGTTCCTTGTTAGGAATCTGCAGCCGGTCGCGCGAGGCTTTCAGGTCACTTCAACTCCCGCAGCGCGCCTGGGTATCGAACTCATCATAAACGTAAATGTAATCGCGCTGTGAATCGGCGCGAACGCCGCGCTCCCCGGCCGCCGAAGTTCAGCAGGTCTGATTTGTCATTCTTGTCTGCATCACCAAACTTGCGGATGAACGATTCCACGGCGGCTTCTTGTTTTAAGTGCGGATGAACGGCGTAAAGCCACACCGCTATACGCGGATTCAATTGCCGCAAAAGAACCCCAACGGCGCAAACTCAAACGACACCGCTGCGGAGCGTCGCCCGCCCAACCTGCAGGGAAAAACCTAGCACCGGCTAGGAAACCCCTAAGTAGAGGACTGGATGAACGATGGAAGGGTTGGTTAATGCAAGATATTGAACAAACGATCGTTCTCGGCCCGATCATGGTAGTAAGGCAGACCGGCAAGGTGGGGCGAGTGTTTGGGAAAATTTATGTACACGAAATCATCCTGCGGCTGCGCTTCAGCGATGGATATGAAGCTAATTTCAGACTGACCAGTCTCCATGCCGCCTCGACAGCACAAATCAAACAATTCGAGCGCGAGGAATTACGATACAGAAAGTTCCCTTCGCCGCCTCCGCCCAGATTGTCCGCGTGATGAATTTGTCACCTAAGATTTCGCCGATCGCGTTGCTGATGCGAGACAGCCGGATCGCAACGTTCGCTCCACGCTCATGAAATTTTTGAAAAATACCAAACTGATAGTCGGGTCCGCGTTGCTTGTGACCGGCCTGACACTCCTCGGCCTCTGGTTTTTCCATACTCCCTCACGCGAGATCACGCGCGGCGAACTGGATCAGTTGATCGGGGCAAAAGCTCTCACAGATGGCCGCGTCACGCCAACGCCCTACGCCGGCATTTACCATGTGGAAGGCAAACTCAACCTGCCCGGCAAGTCCGAGCGCGTCTTCCTCACCACGCACCTGGATGAGGCCCAAGTAAAAGCCCTGTTTGACCAGAGTTGGGCCAAGGTCGAAATCCCGGGCGAAGGCGTCGCCGGCAAATGGGTCATGGTCCTTTCCAACCTGCTGATCGTCGGCGTGGTCATCGGCGTGGTCATGTATCAAAGCAACATTGGCCGCGGGAAAAATTCCCTCGTCCGCGAGCGGCCAACCGTCAACTTCCGCGACGTGGCCGGGATTGAAGAAGCCAAGGGCGAAGTGTCCGAGGTGGTGGACTTCCTGCGCGACCCGAAGAAATACGAGCGCCTGGGTGGCCGGCTGCCCAAAGGCGTCCTGCTGATCGGCCCGCCCGGCACCGGCAAAACGATGCTGGCCAAGGCGATTGCCTGCGAGGCCAACGCCCATTTCTACAGCGTGCATGGCAGTGATTTCAGCGAGGTCTTCGTCGGCGTTGGCGCCAAACGCGTGCGTCAGCTTTTCCGGCAGGCCGCCAAAAACAAGCCGGCGATCATTTTCATCGACGAAATTGATTCAGTCGGCAAGAACCGCAAGCTCGATACGCACAGCGAACATCAACAGACGATCAACGCCTTGCTCGCCGCGATGGACGGTTTCGACAGCAGCCAGGGCATTGTGGTGATCGCTGCCACCAATCGGGTTGAGGATCTGGATGAAGCGTTGCTGCGGCCCGGACGGTTCGACCGCAAAGTCTATGTGCCTTATCCCGACATGAAAGGTCGGCGCGCCATTTTGCAGGCCCACGCCGCCGGCAAGCCCATCGCCGACGAAGCGAAGGCTTTGGACCTCATTGCGCAAACCACTCCCGGCATGTCCGGCGCGGACCTCGCGAATCTTCTCAATGAGGCCGCCATCTTTTCCTCTTTGCAGAACGTCACGCAGATTTCGCAGACCGACCTGGAGGCGGCGCGCGACAAAGTCCGCTTCGGCAAAGAGCGGAAATCAATGGTCGTGAACCAAAAGGAGCGCGCGATGGTGGCGTATCATGAGGCGGGCCACACCATCGTTTACCTGCACACGTTGCTACTGCCGCCGCTTTACAAAGTCAGCATCGTGCCGCGCGGGCAGGCGCTGGGCGTCACCACCTTTTTGCATGAGGAAGACCAGCACATCCAAAGCCGGCAGTTCCTGCTCGAAGAATTGCTCGTGTTGATGGGCGGGCGCGCGGCGGAAAAAACATTTTACGACGCCACCACCAACGGCGCGGCTGGCGACCTCGATGTCGCGCGCAAGATCGCCCGCAAGATGATCCACGAATGGGGCATGGGCGAGAAACTCTATTACGAGCCTGAGCAGCGCGACGCTGAAGTCGAGATCAACCGCCTGCTCGAAACTGCTGACCGCCGGGCGCACGAACTCATTCAGACACACAAGGTCGATACCGAGAAGCTAGCCAAGGCGTTGCTCGACAGGGAGACGCTCACGAAGGAGGAGGTGCTGCAACTGCTCACCCCGGGGAGCGCGGCCGTCCCCTGGGGCGAAGTCCGCGCCTGATCAGAGGATTCTTGCGTGGTTCCTTTAGCCCGACTTGGCGAACTGGGGATGTGGGGAGGTTGGAATGGCCGCATTTCATGTGATCCGGTCAAAAGGTCTGCACTACAGACACAGCCATTTCGCGACGGGTTCCGTCCTTCATTTCATCGCCTGGATCTTCGGTGGACCCT
>CAMCCU010000005.1 GCA_945872975.1 Pedosphaera parvula Ellin514 | reverse complement strand
AGCCGGATCAATGCAGACGGAAAGGAATTCAACCACGGATGAACACCGATGGACACGGATGGAACCGGGGATTTTGGATGTCCAAGAACGTCCACCAAACGATGGGCCTGGCTTCGCGGACCCATCTCCGACTTGGCTCAACTCCATCCGTGTGAATCCGTGTCCATCCGTGGTTTCTTCTGCATGTCTTCCGCTAAACCGAATCCATGCAGTAGGAATGGGATAGAGGTAGGGACAAGGAATTGAACCTTGCCCCTCGCTCCGAACCGGACCGGCGGTTTTCTCGCATCTGCCTGTGCCGGGCACGGCAGACAGGTCCGGATCTCCAGTCAGTGGGTTCGTAATCTTACGATTGTACGCGTCCACTCGTGTTCCGTTGCCGAACTCAACAGCCCACAGCGCGCAAACCATTCATTTGGCCAGCGTTGATGCGCCGTTCCCAGCCCGTGCCGGGTGTGAGGCACACCTCATTCCCACTGCATGGTTCCCGGGGTACGATGGCACAGAGGGATCAACGGAAGGGAACAAAGACAGGAAGAGATTGAGTGTCCCGCCGCCGCTCCGAGATTCCACCGGGCTGCCCAAGTTCCCCCAACATGCAAGTCCAAGTCCAGCATTGGGATCTTCGTTTGCCTTCGTCGGCTGCTGCGATAGGGAACGTCCGGCTCAGGAGGCGAAAGCGATCGGGCAGCCCGTGACTTCCCCTGGATGATTCGGGGAGCATCCTGCCGTGCGTCAGTGGGCTCCCCGGAGCTTTGCAGTGAAGGCAATCTGTCAGTCAGTGGAGTCCCCGGATGGCTCGTTGCCTTTAACCCCAACGTATAGCTTCCCCGGCGGGATTGCGTCAGTCAGCCCAGGGTTGCGCCGAGCTAGCCTGGGAAAACATGGCGAAGGAAAGCTCAACCCCGACGGGGTTGCATCCAGTTCCACCAGCGTGATTCAACGCCGGTGGGGCGGCATGCTCCTACGATGTCGCTCCTACGGAGCTTTGCGCTGGTGCATTGGGTTTCTACAAGTATGTCGTCCCTCACGGGACTGGGAACGACCCAAACCCCGGTCGCCAGTGTCAATGTTGAGGGCGACCCCTTCATGACCCCTTCACGGCGGAGACAACAAGGCTATGAAACAGGCTCGATCTATTCCGTCTTGTCTTCGATGGACGTGGAGGGAAGGAGTGAATCCTTGGCCGCGCTGGAACCGCCTTTCTGCACCTGCGTTTCCATGGCAGACATGCTCGACCGTAACAGCCCGATCATCGGGTCCAACTGGACGGCCCGTTTGCGGGCGGCTTCCGCTTCAGCCATGCGACCGAGGGCGCGGTAGTTCATGGCAAGGTTCATCCATGCGGTCGCCGAGTTCGGATGGTTCTTGGTGAGTGCTTCAAAGAGTTTTGCGGCGGCGGAGTAGTTCTGCTTTTGCCAGAGCCCGCCGCCGACTTTCGCCGCCTCATCGGGGGAGACTTCTGCTAATCGAGCGGCCAGCTCGACGAAGGTGGCGTCGTTTACAGGCTCCGCGTTGGGATGAAGCATTTGGGAGAGAAAGAACGGATCCCTTGGCGACAGTGAAAGCCCGAGTTGAGCAAACTTGGTGACGTGCTTGTTGAAGCTGCTCTTGTTGAAAATCGCGGTCTGATATTTCAATGCCAAGAGCAAGTCAGTGCGGGAACCCTCACTCTGGAGCAGCTTGGCGATGGCGGAATTGTTTCCCGCTGCTTCGAGAACGCCGCGGGCGGGGGATTTATCGGGATCGATGGGGCCGGCAAACAACCGGCGCGGTGCGTCGAATTCCAGCCGCAGATTCACATCGGTGTGGAGCTGGCCAGATTCCTCGGCGTTGACGAATTGTTGCAGGCCCGCTTCATCCAGTAGGTAGCGGGAGAGCAACAGTGCGGGCAGGCTGCGCGCCTGAAAATACTTTTCGAGATCCGCTTTGACGGGAGGTAAGCCTTCGATGAGTTGCTGGGATCGCTTGAGTACGTCCGCTGGCGGAAGAATCGGTTGGTCTGAGCCGACGAGAATGGTGTTCTTGTCATTGATCCAGATGAGGGCCGCGTGCGGGAACGCGTTCAGGAAGGTGCGGACAATCATCCGGTAGTCCGTGGCTTCCAGCGCATACATGTGAACCCACTGAGCAAAGAGTCCGCCGGGCTGGAGCTTCTTCCGCGCGGTCTGGTAAAACTCCCTGGCGAAGAGGCTGGAGATGCCAGCAATCCAAGGGTTGGACGGTTCGGAAATGACGATGTCAAACTTCTGGTCGGTGGCCTGGAGAAAACTTCGGCCGTCATCGTAGGTCGCTGTGAACCGGCTCGATTGTTCCGGGCGATGATTCACGGCGGCGAAAAGCGGAGAGGCGGCGACCACGGCAGGCTCGATTTCGACCGCACGCACCCTCGTTTCTGGAAAGAGCAGGCTGGCCCCGACCGTGGTGCCGCTGCCAAAGCCCACGACCAATACATCCCTGGCCTCCGGTCGCAGGCAGTGGGGAAGATAGGCAAGTGCGAGCTGGGTTTCCATGTCCACAGAGGTGCTGGCATCGACCTTGCCGTTGACGCGGAGCCAGCGATGATTCTGCGATTCGGTTACGAGCACGTTGCACGAACGGCCTTCCGTGTAGGACAAGACTTTCATCGCATCTCGAAGGTCAGCGGGCGGCGCGTAGCCATACATGAAGGCCCCGAAATCGGTCAGGCGCGGATCGAGTGGACGCGCTGCCAGCACGGCTGCGACGACTCCCACTCCAAGCGCTGCGAAAGTGGAGCCTGAAAATCCGCCGCCGTTGCCGAGGTGGAGCAGAATCAAGGTTGCCAGATACAGGGCAAGAAAGAGCGCGAGCGTTTGCGGGATGCCCAGCGCCGGCACAAACAGGATCATCGTTAGAAACGCGCCTCCGATGGAGCCGATGGTGTTCCATCCGTAAATCGACCCAACGACTTGACCCATGCCCACGTTGGCCGACCGGCAAAAGCTCACGAAAAGTGGAAAGAGCACACCCATCATCAAGGCCGGGATGAACTCCAACGTCATGGCTGCGCCAGCACACACCGCTGTGTTCAGAGCATGGGAGGCACGAAGCGGTTTCAGCATCGCCACCAATCCGGTCGTTGTGGGAATTGCCATCTTTCCGGCCACCGTGGCAATGATCAGGATCGCGATGGTGATGGCGGCGAGTCGAAGTGGATTGCTAAATCGAGGCTGCACGACCCGATAAAGCAGAGCGCCCAGACCAACTCCGCTCAGGAACACAAATAGACTCGCGGAGAACGCGTAAGTGGAACCTCCGAGCATGACGGCCAGTTGCCTTGCCCAGATCATTTGCAGACCCAGGGACGCGAAACCAGCCACCGCCACCGCCATCAACACGAACAGGCATCGCGGCTCCTTTGCTTTTGGTTCGGCTTTCGGCACGGGCTTGGTCTGCGCAGGTTGCACATCTGGCGCGATGACGGACGACTTGGCAGCCATCGAGAAAGCGATGGCGGCAATGATAAGGTTCAAACCGGCCACGATGATGTTAGTCCAGAAGAGGCCGAACATGGGGACGACCAAGAAGCCGGCCAGCAAACATCCCGTGGCCGCGCCCGCAGTGTTAATTCCGTAAAGCCACGCAGAGTAAGAACCGGCGTGGTCGCTCTCAGGTGTCGAGTATTTGACGAGAAGCGGCAAGGTTCCTCCCATCAGCAAACAGGGCGGCCCGACGACGAGGAGCGTGAGCAAGCCACGGGCAAGTGACAGCATGAAAGCCGATTGCCCACAGATCGAAGTGATCCAGGCGTTGAGACTGCCCAGAAGTCCCGTCTCCAAAGGAATGATCAGAGCCAGCACAGCGATCCCTGCCTCACACCAGCCATACCAACGGATCGGATTAGTGATTTTCTCCACCCGCCTTCCAACGATAAACGCGCCCACCCCCAAACCGACCAACACCGACGCGACTACCACCGCCATCGCCAAAGCCGAACTGCCCCAGACGTTGGCAAAGCGCTTGAACCAGATCACCTCGTAACCAAGGCTTGTCGCGCCTGAGCAGAAAAAGAGCATCGATAGCAGAAATGCACTGCTGCGGGGCGATTTGGACAGAGATGTTCTGGACGCTCTTGTGGTAGCCGAAGGGTTTTTTTGCATCGGATTTGAACGGGAACGCTATTCTGAAAACGCGTGGAGTCAAACCTGTTTCGCTCCAAACAGCTGTGTTTACAAGGGACGTCATTCTATGATTGCCGAAGAAATCCTGCTTCTCTATGAAGGTGGGTCCACAACATTGACACGAGGCCCATCAAGTGGGCGATCGTAGGGTTGTTTTCGAGAGTTGGTTCGTAACCGTCCGGTGCAGCACCACTGGTGGAGGGTTGTCACCGCTTGAGAGTTCGGCCGTTGGGAGGAGTAAGTTTTTCACATTGCCCCTTCAGTGAATCCGGTTTCTTCCAATGAGGGAGGGGCGGCGGGTTGAGACTCAATCCTTCGAAAACATAACGAGCGGGCTGCTCTGTTGCAGCTCCAAGGGTCGAACCGCGAAGAACGGTTGGACCAGGTGTCGGTCATCGGAGTGAAATAAATACACACAAAACTTATGGCTACTGATTATCTACCCAATGATGGCGAGTCCTTCTGCGGATGGCTCGAAAACTGGAAGGTCGAGTTCGCCGCCGTGGCCCCGACCTTGAACTTTACCGCGCCGGAGATTACCGACGCGCTGGCGGATGCAGACTGGAGCTTGCATGTCTGTCGTGCGGCATCCGATGCCAGCAGTCACGCCAGTGCGTGGGTCCAATTTCGCGAGTCGCTCTTGTCGGGCGACGGCAACACGCCGGTGGGCAGCGCCCCGGTCTCGTCCGCTCCCGCCGCGCCAGCCTCACCTGCGCCGGCGCAGGGGGCGATCACCCGCATCCGCGCAACCGTCAAGCGGCTCAAGGGTGCGCCGGCTTATACCTAGGCCATTGGCCAGGCATTGCGCATCGTGTCCAATGTGACCACTGAAGATCCGGCCACGGCGAAGCCTGCGTTGCGGGTGAAGCCGCTGCCGATGTTCTAGGCGGAACTGCGCTGGCCCCGGCGGAGCTTCTCCGGCGTGCTCGTGCAATCCAAACGAGACGGTGAGACGGCGTGGACGGATCACGGGGTGAAGACGGACAATGCGTTCGTGGACACGCGTCTGCCTCTCGAAGCGAATAAGCCTGAGCTGCGCCGTTACCGCCAGATCTACGTGAAGAAGGATGAGCCGGTGGGGTTGTGGAGTGATGTGGTGAGCGTGACAGTTCAGCCCTGAGGCGGATTCTTTATTGCAGAAGCGGCCATGCTCGTTGAGGGCATGGCCGCTCTTTGGTTCTGGGTGAGCGGAGCCGGACGATGACAACTGCAGTCTTCAGTTCAAACTCCCGCACCTGCCTACTCTCCCTAGTGTTAATGCCTTTCATTGGTGTCATGGAACGATCTGCATCGTGGTGGTGACAGGAGTGTTTGGCGTGGCGCGGGAGGCGGTGGCGAGGTCGAGAAGCCCGGGGTTCGCGGATGGCTCCTGGTGTCAAAAGACGGCGTGGCGGCGTGATGGATCGCGAATAAGCTTGCCCTGACGCAGGGTGCCCAAAATTATTTTAATGGCCATCCCGCTATCACCCTTGTCGGGCGCTTCCTCGGAGGTGCGCACCCAGTTTCTCCAACCGCTGCACGTGGCCTATCACCACGCCACCACGATCCGCCAGTGCCCCGCCGAATCGGACTGGGACTGGTTGACCAAGGGTGTGGATCGCGTACTCTCCAACGTGCGCAGCGGGCGGGATTTTCTCCAGACCTTCCAGATGTTCTGGAGCCGCGAAGTTCAAGTCGGGCCTTACTTTGAAACGCTCGCCAGCCCCCGACGCTTAAGCATGGTGGCCGAATGTTCCGCCCTGCTGCGCCGCCGGGTGGATGCGCTCCGGCCCTCGCCCTTGTCGCAGTTTGAAGCGCTCACCTCCTTTGAGCTCTACGCCGGGGACGGCCATTATTTGGAACACGCCACGCACGATCCCATGCAGGGTGAAACTCACTGGCCCACGGGCCACTTCTTTGCGCTCAATCTGAAAAGTCAGAGCCTCTTTCCGCTGGTGCTGGCGGATTTGGCACAGCGCAAGAAGGAGCAGGATCTCCGCGCTCTCAAGCGACAGAGCGTGGCGATGCTGCGCCAGGGCGCGGGCAAGGGCCGCAAGGTGATGTGGGTATGGGACAAGGCCGCAGTGGATTTTCCCTTCTGGCAGGAACGCAAGGCCTCGGGGGTTTACTTCCTGTCCCTGCGCAAGAAAGGCATGTGCCTGGAAGTCCAGACCGAACGGGTCATTGATGTCGCGCAGCCGATCAATCAAGGCGTCACCGCGGACCGGGTGGTCACCGACCGGCGAGGCATCCGGGTGCGGGAAATCACCTTTCACAATCCGTGCGACGGCGAAGGGTATGTTTATCTCACCACCGAGATGACGCTGGAACCTGGGCTGCTGGCGTTGCTCTACAAGACGCGGTGGGAGATCGAGAAGGTGTTTGACGAGACGAAGACCAAGCTGGCGGAGAAAAAATCCTGGGCGACCACGACGACGGCCAAGCAGATGCAGGCGCACTTTGTGGCCATCGTGCACAATCTGCTGCTGCTCCTTGGGGACTGGCATCAGCAACAAGGCGTGGAAAACACCGCCGAACTCCAGCGCCGGCAAAAGCGATTGGACCAACAGGAAACCGAACTGAAGAAAACGAGGCGGACCCTGCCGCTGGTCTACAGAATCCTCCAGCGCTTCACCCAGGCGACGTTCAAACTCATCCGCTGGCTGCGCGTCCACTGGCATCGCCCCACCTCGCTGCCTCAAGCCCTGCTCCAGCTACGCTCCCTCTACGCCAGACTTTAACCCGAATAACCAAACACCAATGATGCCTTTCAGGATTTCAGTGAATCATGTGTCCCGGAGGGACAGCGTGAAAATAGCCCGGCGTTTCAACGCCGGGAACGATGGACCGGAAGGCTCAGTCCCGAAGGGACGGCTGAGGTCTTGCGTGGAAGCGTCCGGGGATTCATCCGTCCCTTCGGGACTGGTTCCTTTTGGTTCGTGCCACCCGGCGTTTCAACGCCGGGCTATTGTCGGCTGTCCCTCCGGGACAAACACCCGAACGAATTCCCGAAAGGCATTATCCTTAGTGTGGGTCCGAGCCGAAGACGCTGGCGAGGATGACTTCCTTGATCTTCCAGATCAGCGCCATGGTCATGGCGATCGGGAACAGCACGGGAAAGAGCATCAGCCAGAGTCCGGCGCGATCGATGAAGTAGAACACCATCTGCGCCTGGTGGGGCAGGGGGAGGGTCTTGAGCAGCCAGATGATCAGCTTCTCCGGCGATCCAGGCGCGATCCGGATCATCATCAGGTAGGCGGCCAGCATGATGACCACGGTCGTCAGGATGGTGCGATTGAGGGACGTGAAGAGCTTGGTTTCCATCCGCAGCGTTTCGTCCGGCAGCATGGCGGTGAGCCGGAGGAGCAGCGGGTTGAGCAGCAGCAGGAACAGAAGTCCGGTGACGAGGAAGGTGTCGATGACGGTCGTGAAGAATGGATTGGAGGGAATGCGGCTCCACCAGTAGAGGAACGGTGACGCGCCGACATTGACGAGTGCGATGAGCTTCACGCGCTCGAGGGTGTTGATCCAGATCCGTTCCTGCTTCTGGAAACTGCCGAGCAGATTGAGGGCGTAAAAGAGAAGGCCAGTGGCGACCAGCGGAGGAATGATGCCGAGCGGACGAAACCAATCGCCCTTGGCGCTTTGCACGCAGACGACGAGCGCGATGGGCAGGCCCCAGAACAACGCGGAGAGTCCACGCGCCAGATGGCCCAGGGAGCGGATTACTTCGCCGTGTGTGGCGGTTTCAATCTTCGGCGGTCGGCCTGACTCTGAGGCTGGCTCGGGCATCGAAGGATTGGAATCTGTGTACGCGGTCGGCACAGCACACGAGGGGCGGCTTAGATGGTCAGGTAGGTGTAGTCCTTCAGCCCCTTTTCGTATTCGTCGAGCAACCGCATGGCTTCGCTCGGTTTCATACGGTCGGATTTGATGGCTTCATCCACCTGCGCCTTCATCTGGCGCTGCAATTCCTTCTCGTCGTACTGCACGGAGGAGAGCGCCTGGACGATGGTCGTGCCTTCGATGATTTCCTCGACGTAATAGCCGGTCGGCTCATCGGGTTCGAGGAAGACATGCACCTCGTTCACGCGACCGAACAGATTGTGCAGGTCGCCCATGATGTCCTGATAAGCGCCCATCAGGAAGAAGCCCATGTAGTAAGGCTCATTGCCCTGGCCGTTGCTGTTCGGCGTCAGCTCATGGACGGACAAGGTGTCGCGCACGTCGCGCAAGTCGATGAACTTGTTGATCTGCCCGTCGGAATCGCAGGTGATATCGACCAGGGTGGCTTCGCGGGTCGGGCGTTCATCGAGCCGGCTGATCGGCATGATCGGGAAGAGCTGCCCGAGCGCCCAGTGATCGAGTAGGGATTGGAACACGGAGAAGTTGCAGAGGTACTGATCGCTCAGGCTGTCCTCGAGCTTGCGAATTTCTTCGGGGATGTAGGCCTGGCCTTTGAAGCTGGCCACGACTTCGCGGCTGATCTCCCAATAGAGCGTCTCGATCTTCGCCTTGTCGGGCAATTCCATCAGCCCGAGCGTGAACATGTTGTGCGCGTCGTCCTTGCGCTCAAAGGCGTCGTGCCACGCTTCCAGCTTGTTCAGCTTCTGAAGATTCTTGCGGATGTCGCACAGCTCACGAACCAGCGCGTGCTCGATCTCGCCGCATTGCATTTCGCTGTTGGGACGAATTTTCTCGATGGACCCAAACACCTCGACGACGAGCACGCTGTGATGGGCGACCAGCGCGCGGCCGCTCTCGCTGATGATATCCGGGTGCGGCACCTTCTCCGCGTTGCAGACATCGCCAATGTAATAAACGATGTCGTTCGTGTATTCCTGGAGGCTGTAATTCGTCGAGCTGTCGAACGCGGAACGGCTGCCGTCGTAGTCCACGCCCAATCCGCCGCCGACGTCCATATACTGGATCTCGAAGCCCATCTTGTGGAGCTTCGCGTAAAAGCGTGCCGCCTCTTGGACCGCCTTCTTGACTGTCAGGATGTCGGGAACCTGTGAGCCGATGTGGAAATGGAGCAGCTTGAAGCAATGACCAAGCCCCTCGGCCTTCATCATCTCCGTCGCCGTGAGCAGTTCAGAAGTGCTGAGGCCGAACTTCGCGTTCTCCCCGCCGCTCTCCGCCCACTTGCCGGCGCCTTTGGCATGTAGCCGGGCGCGGATGCCGATGAGCGGCTCCACGCCGATCTGCTTTGAAATCGTGAGGATGTGGCGAAGCTCTTCCAGCTTCTCCACCACCATGATGACGCGCTTGCCGAGCTTGATGCCGAGCAGCGCCATCCGGATGAAGCCGGCGTCCTTGTAGCCGTTGCAGATGATCAGGCTGCCCATCTGGTTTTGCAGCGCGAGACCGGCGAACAATTCCGGTTTGCTGCCGACTTCGAGCCCGAAGTTGAACGGCTTGCCGGCGTCGAGAATCTCTTCCACGACTTCGCGCAACTGGTTCACCTTGATCGGAAACACGCCGCGATACTGGCCCTGGAAATTAAACTCCTTGATCGACGCGCGGAAGGCGAGGTTGATGGCCTCGACCCGGTGGCGAAGGATGTCCTGAAAACGGATCAGCAGCGGGAACTTCAGTCCGCGCGCCTTGGCCTCCTCCGCGATGTCGCTGATCTCGACGCTCGCGCCGTTCTCCTGCAGCGGGCGGGCCACGACATGTCCGGCTTCGTTGATGTCGAAGTATTTCGCTCCCCAGCTCGGGATGTTGTACAGGTTTCGCGCAGCCTGGATGCTCCAGGGAGGCGTGGCGGCGGCGGGTTCAGTGATCGTCATTTTGCAAACGTGCGCACTATAAGAAGGCGACCTTGGATTGCAACAGGTGTCTCAAGAAATTTGCGTGTCGAAACCGTGGCGGATGCGTTCGATGATTCACTTCGCTCTGACGAGCAGGTGACGCAAGGCGGGTTCGAGTTCCGGAAAGCGGAACTGAAAGCCTGTTTCCAAAAGCCGGGATGGCTTCACGCGAAAACTCGCGAGCATCGCCTCGCGGGCCATCTCTCCGAAGAGCAGCTCCAACGCGAAACGCGGTACAGGCAGAATCGCCGGGCGTCGCAGGACATGGCCCAGTGTTTCAGTCAGGACTGAGTTCGTGATCGGATTCGGCGACACTGCGTTGACCGGTCCCTTCAACGATTCTGTTACCAGGGCGTGCAGAATCACTTCGATCAGGTCATCCAAAACGATCCAGCTCCAATACGCCCGCCCGTCGCCGAGTCGTCCGCCGATCCCGAGCCGGAACGAGGGAAGCATCTTCGCCAGCGCGCCGCCGTTTGGCGTCAGCACGATGCCGAGCCGCAAGTGGACCACGCGAATCCCTGTTGCGCGTGCCGCATCGGCAGCCGCTTCCCATTCCTGGCAGGTGTCCGCGAGGAAGCCGTGGCCGGGCGCGCTTCGTTCATCGAGCCATTCCTCGCCACGGTTGCCGTAGAACCCGGTGGCGGACGCGCAGACGAGAACTTTTGGCGGCGTGGGTAACTTCGCCAGCGCGCCTGACAGCAGCTGTGTTCCCTCCACGCGGCTGTCGCGAATGCGCCGCTTCACCTCGGGGGTCCAGCGTTGCGCGATGTTTGCTCCGGCGAGATGCACCACCGCATCGATGTTCCCGGCGCGGCCCAGGTCAATCTGCCTGGCTTCCGGATTCCAGGTCGCTGCGGATGCGCTGGAAGCCGGGCCGCGCATCAACTTCACCACTTGGTGGCCGCGTGCATCGAGCATCGAAACCAACGCGGATCCGACCAGTCCGGATGCGCCCGTCACCAAAACTCGCTGCGGGGATGATGTCTCAGTCACAGCGAAGAGTTAGCGTGATTCCCTTCTGAAGCAAATCACTCAGATGCCTTCAATTTTCCGGGGCGTGAACCCGCACGATTCGTAAGTTGCAGCTTGTGATCCCTCTGGAAACGCCGACGATCAACGGCATGAGTCTTATCTGTTCAAATCGGGTGCTGGGTGCCGTGTTCGTTTCGCTGTTGTGATGAAGCTCGCCACCATCCTCGACGAAGGCTCCAACCAATTCGCGTTGGAATATGACAGCACGGTGGGCCGGAAGAACCAGACGCGCCTCGATGCAGTCACCTACGAGAAGGCCATCCTCGAAGCCCGCGCTTATCTGAGCATCAACGAGGATGACCGTGATGAAGCGGGCGACCAGTGGACCGTCATGTAGTTTGAACTTCGGTTGAAGTTTTCTTCAGCTCCCGCTCGCGCAGCCACGTAAAGATGACCGGCGTGACGATGAGAATGTGAACGAGGCTGCTGATCATTCCACCAATTACCGGCGTGGCCAAAGGCTGCATCACTTCTGATCCCGTGCGGTTGCTCCACATGATGGGCAGCAGGCTCGCCACGATGGTCGCGACCGTCATGACCTTCGGACGCAAACGCAGGCGCGCGCCATCCTTTACCGCTTGAATCAAGTCGTCACGCGTGAAGGGCCTTCCTTCGGCGGCGCGTTCGTCCTGCTTCTTCTTCAGCCGTTCTTCGAGGTAAACCACCATCACGACGCCGGTTTGAATCGCCGTGCCGAAGAGCGCGATGTAACCGACCCACACGGCCACGCTGAAGTTGTAGCCCAGCGCGTATTGGAGGAAGACGCCGCCGGTCAGCGCGAACGGCACGGCGAGAATGACGTGCGCCGCCTCCTTCGCCGAATGATAGACGATGTAGAGCAGCAGGAAGATGATCAGCAGCACCGTCGGTACGATGAGCGTGAGCGTGCGCTGGGCGCGAAGCTGGTTCTCGTAGGCCCCGCTGTATTCGATGGTCATCCCGTTCTCCAGCTTCACCTCGCGCTCGATGCGTTCCCGCACTTCGTTTACGAAGCCGCCGAGATCGCGGTCCTGCACATTCGCCTGGACGAAGAGCCGGAGCCGGCCGTTCTCGCTGGCGATCTCGCTGGGGCCGGTGTTGCGGCGAATCTTCGCCACCTGACCGAGCGGGATGAACTTGCCGTTGGGCGTGGAGACAAGGACGTCGCCGAGCCGCTCGATGTCATCGCGCTCGTGGCGTTCGAGGCGCACTTGAATCGGGAACCGCTGGCGGCCTTCGATGGTGGTGGTGAGATTCTTCCCGCCAAGTCCGGCTTCCACCACTTCTAGGACATCCTGCGCACTCAGACCGAACCGCGCCATCGCCGTCCGGTCCACTTCGACTTCGAGGTAAGGCTTTCCCTGCACGCGGCTGGGCGCGACACCGATGGCGCCGGGCACGCTGCGCACAATGCGTTCGACCTCGAATGCTTTCTTCTGCAACTCGTCGAGGTTGTCGCCGAGAATCTTCACGCCGAGCTGGGCGCGGATGCCGGTCGCGAGCATGAGAATGCGGTTCTCGATCGGCTGGAGAAAGCCGGGCACGTAGCCGGGAACCTGCGTGAGCTTCTCGCTCAGTTCGGCCACCAGCTTCTCCTTCGTCATGCCGTCGCGCCACTCGGAGTTTCGCACGACGGTCGGCCAGGAGATGAAGCCGAGCAGCGTCTTGTTCGTGGTGAGGTATTCGGGCTTCAAGATGATCGTGGTCTCGATCATCTCGACGGGCGCGGGGTCCGTGGCGGTTTCGGCACGGCCGAGCTTGCCTGCGACGGAGAGGACTTCCGGCACCTGGCTCATGACTTTGTCCTGCCACGACATGATGCGCTTCACCTCGGTGAGCGACGTGCTGGGCAGCAGTACGGGCATGAAGAGCAGGGAACCTTCATTGAGCGGCGGCATGAACTCGCTGCCCATGCCGCGCAATGCGCCGGTCGCGAGTTTCGGACTCCACGATTCAATTTTCGCGAGCAGCGAGCGTGGCAGGCCGAACGCCAGCAGCAGGGCGCTGGCGAGCAACAGTCCTGCGAAGAGCATCACGGTCTTGCGCCAGCGCAGCGCCCAATCGAGGACCGGATCGTAAATCCGCAGCAGCACGCGCATGAGCCAGTTGCGGTCTTCGCTGTGAAACGGTCCGCGCACCAGGAGCGATGCGAGCACGGGCACGATCGTCACCGCGAGCAGCGTCGAGCCGATCATCGCGAAGGTCTTCGTGAAGGCGAGGGGATGGAAGAGCTTGCCCTCCTGTCCGGTCATCGCGAAGACCGGTACGAACGCGAGGATGATGATCGCCATCGCGAAGAAGATGGGGCGACCGACCTGCTTCGAGGCGGTGAGGACGACTTGGAGCGTCTCCGCCGGGGTAAGACGGGCAGGTGAGAAAGTGGGAGAGTGAGCAGGTGGGATTACGAGTCCGCCTTCAGTTGGCTCACTTTCCCGCTTGCTCACTTTCCCACCTGCGGCCTTTTCAGCTTCCGCTTCCTCGCAGTGCCTGATGATGTTTTCGGTCATCACGATGGCTGCATCGACGAGCACGCCGATGGCGATGGCGATGCCAGTGAGCGACATGATATTCGAGGTGATGCCGAACTCCTTCATCATGATGAAGGAGATCAGGATCGAGATCGGCAGCGGCAGGGTGACGATGAGAATGCTGCGGAAGTGCCACAGGAAAATGATGTGCGCAAGCGTCACAAGGATGATCTCCTCCCAGAGCGCGTGCTTCAACGTGCCGATGGTGCGCTCGATGAGATCGCTGCGGTCGTAGAACGGTTTGATGGTCACACCTGGCGGCAGGCTGTGCGTGATCTGCGCGATCTTTTCCTTTACCCGCTCAATGACTTCGCGGGCGTTCTCGCCGGTGCGCATGACCACCGTGCCGCCGACCACTTCGCGTCCGTTGATGTCGAGCGCGCCGCGCCGGAAGTCTCCGCCGATCTGGATCGTCGCCACGTCACGCAGATAGATGGGCGTGCCGTCGCGCTCCATAAGAACGACTTTCTCCAAGTCAGCGATGGACTTCACCAATCCGAGTCCGCGCACGACGAATTCCATCCCGTTCTCCTCGATCACCTTTCCGCCGACATTGAGGTTGCTGCGCTCGATGGCCTCCATCACGTCCTTGAGCATGACTTTGGCGGCGCGCATCTTGGTGGAGCTGACCTCGATTTGATATTGGCGCACGAAGCCGCCGATGCTTCCCACCTCGGCGACGCCTTGCACCGCGTTGAGTTGGTAGCGGATGAACCAGTCCTGCACGGCGCGAAGCTGCCCCAAGTCGTAACCCCCGCCGGGGGCCTGCGCGGGATCGACCTCGAGGTAGTATTGGTAAACCCAGCCGAGGCCGGTCGCGTCCGGCCCGAGCTGCGGAATGACGCCGGTGGGTAATTGGGAGGCGAGGAGGTTCAGGCGTTCGAGCACCCGAGTACGGGCAAAGTAATTATCGATTCGATCCTCGAAGATGATCGTGACGAGCGAGAAACCGAACATCGACGCGGCACGGACGGTCTTCACGCCGGCGAGTCCCTGGAGATTCACTGACAGGGGATACGTAACCTGGTCTTCGACTTCCTGTGGCGAACGTCCCATCCAGTCCGCGAAGACGATGACCTGGTTCTCGCTCAGGTCCGGGATGGCATCCACGGGCGTGCGGTAAACTGCGCGAACACCCCACGCGATCAGGAACAGCACACCGCACACGACGAGGAAGCGGTTCTTCAACGACCACTCAATGAGGCGATTGATCATGCTGTTCTGGTATTAGACTGGGTTCATGAGGTGACTCGGGCGGCGAAGGCGATGAAACCTCCGCCACCCAGAGGGTTCAGCTACTTCTTGCAGCAGGAGGCGCAGTCTTTGCCGCAGCATTTGGCGCAGGCTTCGGGACCCTGCTTGCAGCAGGCGCCGTCGCAGGTCTTGCCGGCATGTTGGTGGCCGTTCGTTGCGCAGCCGACGACGCCAAAGGTCGCGAGGGCAATCAGGGCGGTGAGCATCAGTGTGGTCTTCATGTTTGTTCTTTCGTTTGCGGTGGGGTGTTTTGGTAATTCCAAGCGACGCCCCACGGTCGTCGCTTGGGAAATCGTTACGGCTTCACCTCGCTGCCGCAGTCGAGCATCTCGGCGCCGAAGTAAGGGTTGCGGATGGGTGCGGCCAGTTGCAGCCACTCGGCGGTGCGCGGCGCGCCGGGAAAGGCGTCCTTCGTCATCGGACAGCGGAAAACTTTGACCCCGTTGAAACTCGCATCCTTTTTTCTGAGCCACTTCGCCAGATCAACGACGGTCTGGCTCATTGGATGAAACGCTTTGCGCGCGGCTTTGAGATCCGCTGCCGGGGCGAGATGTCCGCTCTCCTCGATCTTCGCGAGGAGGGTTCTCCACGGGCCGTCGGCGGTGAAGGCGGCTAGCAAGGCTGGCAACGCCGTGTGTGTCTTCAAGGCTTGCGAGTTGAACTCCTCCAGGTTGTCTGCTGCGAGCGACGCGGTAAGGGCATCAGCGAGCTTGAGGAACTCCAGTGCCGCGCCCTGCTGGGTTTCCGTGAGCGGTGACAGTGCCCCCGGCTGGCCGGTTGTTGCGGGAGGTGCTGGCGCTCCGTGTGAATGGTCGGGAGCCTCCTGGTTGGCGGAGGCGTTGAGCTGCGCCTGCGCATCGATGAGCATGTTGCCCTGTGTGACGACGCGCTCGCCTTCGGCCAGGCCGCCCAAGACTTCATAGTCGTCATCGCCCGTGCGGCCGAGACGCAGCTTGCGTTGCTCGTAAGCGCCGCCGCCCTTGTCCACATAGACAACCGGCGCTGCTCCGGGCGACAGCACCGCGGTGCGTGCCACGGCCAGGACTTCGGGAATCTCGACCTGCACCAGGCCATCCGCGTATAGCCTGTGATACAGCTCGCGACGCCTCACCTTGTTAGTCTCGATGAGTGGATTCGGCAACTCGACCCGTACTTTCGCGCTGCGGGTCATCTCCTTGATGTTCGGATCAATGAAGGCAATCACTCCTGCGAAGGTCTGGCCGGGCGCAGCCGGTGTGGTGACTTCAACCTTTTGGCCCGGCTTGATCCAGGCGAGGTCGCGCTCGTAGGCATCGAACAGGAACCACATGGTCGAGAAGTCCGCGATCTCGAAAAGCTTCTCTCCTTCCTTCACGTATTGACCCTCGTAAACAAACCGAGCGACCACCGTGCCGGTCACGGGAGCGAGGAGCGAAGTCTGAATGTCGTTCGGATCCTTCTTCGCCAATGCCGCGATTTGTTCATCGCTGAGTCCATAGCGTTTCAAGCGCGCTGCTGCAGCATCGACGAGGCGATGATGTTCTCCGGTGGGGGGTGAAGCGGTGGTCGGTGGGTGCTGCTTCGCGAGGGTGACGTATTCGCGTTCCGCCGCGAGAAGCATCGGGCTGTAGAAGCCGGCGAGCGGCGATCCGGCGACGACTTCGGCTCCGACGTAGTTCACGGACAGGCTGTCAATGCGCCCATCGATATAGGCTGAAACGATACGGTGCCTGGCGTCGTTGTCGTCGATGGTTCCGGCGAAGCGCAGAGAACGCTGCAACGGACGCCGCTTCACTTCATCCGTCCGCACGTTGATGACCTGGATCGTGTTTGAGCTGAGGGAGACAACGCCTTCACCGGCCTCGAATCCCTTCTCGCCTTCATACACCGGCGAGAGCGCCATGCCGCAGATGGTGCAGCGCCCGGGCTTGTCAGACTTGATCCACGGATGCATCGAGCTTTGGTAGTAGGCAATCTTGCGCGTCGTGTTGGTCGTGGATGCATCATGAGTTGGACTGGCCGGCCAGTGGCGCGAGGCGAACCAGCCGCCAGCGCCAGCCGCAGCCGTGACGAGCGCGATCAGGATAAAATGGATTGTCTTCATGGCTTGAGCGTGGTTGAGGGAATTGACTCAGGGATCTTGCTGATGGACTCCAGCGCTTCGAGGTCGCCGAGGCCGCAGGAGAGGACGAGTTCGGACAGCATCTGATATTGTTCGGAGATCGCGCGGGCATACATCAACTGTGCTTCGAGCAACATGCGGCGGGCTTCCATCACGTCGAAGGACATGCCGCGATTCGCGAGCCAGTTGGCGTGTGCGCTTTCGAGCGCTTGTTGCGAGCGAGGCAGGATTTCGTCGCGGTAGAGCAACGCCTCGCGCCGTGCGGCGTCGATGTTTACCGTCAGCGCGTGGACCTCTTCGCGCAGCGAGAGCTGGTAGTCGGCGGCATCGAATCCCGCAGCCTGGAGCCTGGCTTCGTCGCGGGCGACATCGCTCCGGTATTTACCGCGATTGAACCACGGCAGGCTTAGGCTCACGGTGAACATCCCTTCGCGAAAGCCGCCATCGCCGCTGTATTGCCGGCCTTCAATGCCGGCGCTCACGTCGGGCAGCCGGGACTTACGCGTTGCTGCGACGGAGGCTTCCGCCTGTTGAACTTCGCGACGCATCACGCGGAGTTTCGGTTCAAAGTTCGCGGCGTAGTCGAGAAGCTTCTGATTGTAGGCAACAGCTTCGGCGGGCAGCGGGAGATCGAGTCGGGGCAGCGGCGATCCAAGATCGCGATTGAGGAGGCGGTTGACGCTCACGCGCTGGTGATCGCGGCGGCTGGATTCGGTGCGAAGCTGGTCGGCGCGTTTGGAACGTTCGTTCTGGACGCGCAGCAGCTCGACCTGTGTGGCGGTGCCGGCGCGATAACGCTCTTCGGTGGTGGCAACCATCGTGTCGAGCCACACGAGATCCTGGGAACCGATCTCGACGACGCGGTCGGCGAGCGCGGTTTTGAAAGCGGCCTTGGCCAGGTCACGTCGGAGAATTTGAAACTGATAGGTCGCCCGGGCTGCTTCGGCTTCTGCCTCAGCTGCGGCGACGCGACGTGATGCGCCAGCTTTGCCGAAGAGTGGAAGTTTTTGTTCCAGGCCGTAAACGAGATCGCCTTCTTCACTGAGCTTCGGGCCGCGTGAACTGGCTGTCACGCCGCCGAACTTGAACATCGGATCGTCCCATGTACGCACCGAGTTCGTATTGAGCACGGCGGCATGGACACGGCTCTCGACGGCGCGCAACGCCGGGTGATTCGTGCGCATCTCTTCGGCCAGCGCGTGCAGGTAGGCGGGCGTGAGGCGAACGTAATTGGTCTCAGCCGCGCGAGGGGTGGACGCTGACAAGCCGAGCATGGCCAGGATCAAAATGGTCTTCATACAAACCGACGGAACGGGGTTTACTGCGAGCGCAGGGAGGACGGAGAAATTCCACAGGCGACCTGCGCGGTCACACTGCGGGCGTTGGGGAGGGCGAGGTCAGATCAGCAGGGCGCAGAATCGCTCGTAGAGCGGCTGGCCTGACGGACGGGAAGGGGAGTCGGTGAACGAAACGGAAGAATCAATCGGGCTCGGGGCGATGCCCAGCGTCGGCAGCGGCGCTGGCTGTGAAGCTTTCTCGGTTTCGTTGGAAACTTGAAGTTGAGAGGCTAGCGGAGAGGGCGCGGGAGCCGGGGCGGATTGGGGAGTCGAACAGGCTTTGCTGCCGCAGGAGCAGCACTTGCAGACCGTGCCTTCGTCCACCGTGTGGGGAGCAATGGAGGCCATCGTCTGCATCACGAGGAGCAGGATTCCGAAGACGATGTTTAGTGCGGCGCGCATCTGGAGCAACTTAGTTACTAATCGGTCTGACGCAACCAGGGGATGAGTCGTTCAATGTTTGGCATTGAGGAAGGAGCAACCTTACCACCCCATCAGTTTGGTAATCACGCCGACCACGGCGGGGTCGTCGGGGAAGATGACGGGCATATCCTTGGTGCGGACGGTCCGTTCGCCGACGCGGCGGCACATGACTTTGACGGGGCAGCCGCAGGCGCTGTAGATGAAGGTCATTTCATGCTCGGCTCCTTCCTGCCAGAGATCCCGGACAGGTTGCCCGGCTTCCTTGATGCCAGCGTCGAGGATGGTCTCAGGATTCTTCGAGCCATCCACCGTGAACGTTTTTCCGGAACCGTTATCGAAGAGGATGGTGAGCGCGCCGCCGGAGAAGCTGGATTGGGCATTGGTCGAAGCAACGACGCGGCTGCTCCAAAGTGTTTCACCGGTCTTCTTGAAGATGAGCGAGCCTACGCCGGGCTTCTCAGTGCTGATGTGCATCGACATGTGGAGCTTCTTCCCGTCAGGCGTCGGCTCGCCGTAAGCATCCAAGATGGCGAATACGCGACCGCTCCCGGAATCGGATGCATGGCGGCGCTCGATGCTGTTGAGGGCTTCCGCAATGCTCGGCGGAGGGCCGCCGAAGTCGAGTTCCACCGTTACCATCAACGCCTGGTTAACCTCAGTGGACGGAAGTGGCGCTGCTGACGCGCTCGCGGTCACATTGGTGGGCGACGTGGTCGCGGGCGGTGACGGCGACTTGCGATTCAACGAGTAAACCAAGGTGCCAAGCGCCAGCAGGGCGGCCACGACCACGAGTCCGAAGGCGCGTGGCTTTGGAGCATTGACGGCCGCTTTATTGCGGTTCTTGGCCATGGGAAACGCCAGGTGGTTGGCGGCGCTCGGCGAACGAGAGGGTCTCTCTTACTTTGCTTTCTTCTCGGCGGCTTCGATCTTGGCGATGAATTTGGCCGAGTCCTTCTTGAAGTCCTTGAGGCACGACTTGCAGCAGAGCTTCACCTCGCGGCCTTCGTAAACAAAAGTGTGGGGCTTCATGCCGGGGTCAGCGCCGAGCTTCTCATCGGAGACGATGCAGGTGTCGAGCGGGTAAGCCTTGGGCTTCTTATCGGCGGCGACGGTGAACAGCGCGGTGCTGACGAGTCCAAGGGCCATGATGGCGGCGGCGAGAGATGGGATGCGTTTCATAGTTTTCATGTTGTTTATACGTTTGATGGAGGCGGATCACTCAAAATCTTTTTGCGCAGGAAAGTGTGGAGCATCAAGCGAGACGCGTGGCCAAACGAAGATTGAAGCGAATGGCCGAAGCCGTAGAGTGCGTCCAACCAACATGGCATCTATGACGCGACAACAGGTTTTGGATCTCTACTTCATGGAGAACCGCGCGAAGCTGATCGATCTCGCCGCGTTCCTTGACCGCGTGGATCGGGCGGGCGGCGAGGCAGACTTCCGTCTCGATGCCTTCAAGCAGGCGATGCGCGAACTCGGCGACGGCGAGCCCGGGCGCGCGCAGAAGGTTCTGCTTTCCTTGAGCGATCCGACTACGGAACCCATCGCCAAGGCTCCCGGCAAAGGTGCAGTCGGGGCATGGCCCGGAAAGAGTTGAGAGAAGTTTGAGTTGAGAGTTGAGAGTAAATCAATCCACCTATGTTCAATTTTGAAAAACTGGATGTTTGGCGGAAAGCCATCGAGTTTGCTGATCTGGTTTATTCGTTGACCGGGGCATTTCCCGATAACGAAAGATTTGGCCTGACCAGTCAGATGCGGCGAGCGGCTGTTTCGATCTCGTCCAACATTGCTGAGGGGTCCTCACGATTCTCACGCGACGATTACGCCAGGTTTCTGGAGATTGCGACAGGGTCACTCTTCGAGGTTGTTTCCCAGTCGTTCATCGCCACCAAGCAAGGATTCATCTCCGACCAAGACAGACTCCGTCTCTATTCAGCAGCCGAGGAGCAAAGCCGTATGTTGAGCGGCCTTCGACGGTCTCTCGGTGTGAACTAACTCTCTTCGCCCTCTCAACTCTCAACTCAAACTTCTCTCAACTTCGCAATGCGTTACATCGAACCTCACGGTCACATGGTCAGCCGGACGACGGATGACTACATCAAGATGGCCACCGCCGGTTGCGCGTGCGTTTCCGAGCCCGCCTTCTGGGCCGGCTTTGATCGCAGCAGCGTGGATGGCTTTCACGATTACTTTTGCCAGCTCACGGACTACGAGCCGAAGCGCGCCGCCAAGTTCGGCCTCGCGCATTACTCCTGGCTTTGCATCAACCCGAAGGAGTCGGAGGACGTGACGCTCGCGTCGGAGGTCATCGGCATCATCCCCAAGTTCATCGACCGCCCGAATGTGCTCGGCATTGGCGAGATCGGGTTGAACAAGAATTCGCGGAACGAATTGAAGGTCCTCGAAATGCACGTGGACCTCGCCGCACGCACGAATGAGCTCATCCTCGTTCACACGCCGCATCTGGAAGACAAGCTCAAGGGCACGCGCCTGATCCTCGACGTGCTGAAGGCTGACAGCCGCATCAAGCCCGAGCGTTGCATCATCGATCACGTCGAGGAACACACCGTGCAGATGGTTCTCGACCGGGGGCATTGGGCGGGCATGACGCTTTATCCCGAGAGCAAATGCACGGGTGCTCGCGCCTGCGACATCCTCGATAACTACGGGCACGAACGGCTCTGGATGAACAGCGCGTGTGATTGGGGTGTGAGCGTGCCACTGGCTGTTCCCTATGCGGCGCTGGAGATGCGCAAGCGCGGCTGGACTGCCGAGCAGATTGACGGCGTCATCTACGGGAACCCCATTCGCTTCATGAGCCAGTCGCCGAAGTTCAAGCTGTAGCGGCGTCGCTGCACGTCGCTTGTCGACGCTGTGTCTGCGGTGTCCAATTGCTCGATCAGGTCGCGATGACAGGCGGGCGAGCGATTGAATTCTCCTCGAAATTTCCCTCGCGAGTTGGTTCATGGAGGCGTAGAAAGTTTGTCATCTGCCTATGAAAACCTTTGCCCAAGGAATCTTCTCCATTGTTGCTGCGTATTGCCTGACGGGTGTCGTCGGTCAGGCCCAGCTCTTCGACAATCTCCGCGTGCTCGGCGGAAGCCGTTATGCAGTTGGCGACCCGTCCGTCACCACGACGAATCGGTTTGGCGAAGTGCTGGAGGGGCCGAAAGAAATCGCCGTGGCGGACCTGGATGGCGATGGCGTGCCGGACCTCGCGGTCAGCAACAAGGACGGCAGCGTGACGCTGCGATATGGCGATGGTGAAGGGAATTTCGGACCAGCGGAGCATCTCCGAACGTGGGTCATCGCGCCGCTGGACCTCCACGCGTTTTACTTCACCAACGTCTATACGAACGTTTACTGCGATTATCGGCCGACGAATTTTACGACGACCTGCTACACGGTGTTCACTCCTCCAGTTCCGCCGGCGGGAACCATCTCCTCCAATGTCGTGTGCTTCACCAATTACGAGTACGGCTGCGTTGGAGTGATCACCAACCTCTATACCAACCTCGTGACCATCGAGGGGCCGATCGGGCTGCGCGGACTGGCGCTGGCGGATTTCACGGGTGACGGAATGCGCGACATCGCGGTGGCGTCTCCGGGCGAGAGTCTGATCTATCTTTTCATCAACGAGGGGAACCATGTCTTCGCCGGGCCGCTGCCGCTCGCTGGCTGGCTGGGGGTGCGTGATTTGGTGGCTGGTGATTTCGATGGCGACGGACTGACGGATCTCGCTGCGGCAGGCACGACGAATGGCTTGGTCCAGTATCGCTCGCTGGGCGGCGGAGCGTTTGCGATTGCCACCGCTGTGCCCGCGTTGCGCAGTGACCCGATCTCGGGAAGTGATGACTCCGACTACGAGTTTCCCCAGCCCGCTTACTACCTCAAAGCCGTCCGTCATCCAGGCGACGACCGCGATGAACTGATCGCCAGCTTCGCGCAGCGCGGAAAGATCTGGGTGCTCCGCGCTGGGGTGGATGGCAGGTTGGCGGTGACCGGTGACATTGAAAACGTCTCGCTGACCGCCCTGGATGCTGCGCCGTTGCTTAGCCCGGCTACGAACGGCGCGCCAGTGGACTTGATCACCGCCTACAGCCGGGGCGGTAATCTGGACATCTTCGCGGCCACCAATCTCCCTCAGCGATTCGTGGGACGCCCGGTTAATCGCTACTACGTTTCCGGTGCGCCGCGCAATGTGCGCATCGCGGATCTTGACGGTGATGGCTGGAATGATCTCGTGGTCGTGGCGCAGGGTGCGGACAAGGTGATCACCTACCATAATGATCACGGGCAGCTAAACCCGATTGCGGAAGCGTATGTGGGACGTGGTCCGCGCGAGATGGATCTAGGCGATTTTAACGGGGACGGACACCTGGATCTCGCCGTTCTGAACCGATATTCCATGGATGTCAGCATCCTGATCACCTCCACCAACACCGCGACTCCGTCGGGCTTCCTCGCATTGGACAGCGTATATCCGGTGGACGGCGGGGTGAGCGGCCTGGATTTGCGTGATTTCAACGGGGACGGCCGGCTTGATGTGCTGCAACTCCACCGCGACACCTCGGAGTTCAGCGTCCGGATCAGCGGGACCAACGGGCATCTTTCCATTCCCACTTATTACTCAATTACAAATGGCTTCAACCCGGCGGCCCAGATTGCCGTGGACGTGAACAGCGACGGGCGGGCGGACATGGTCTCGGCCAATCTTTCGGGATCGGTCACGGTCCGCCTCGGCCAGGAGGACGGCACCTTTGGTCCGGAGCATACCTACGTGTTGCCGCCGGGATCCGGGGGCAGCCTGTTTGCCGTGGTGGCGGGGGATTTCGATGGCGACGGCCATGTGGACCTTGCCGCTGGTTATCTCGATTGCCGGATATCCTTCTTTCAGGGTGACGGCACCGGAAAATTCACTTTTGTCAGGACCGACATGTTCATCTACGAACCCCGGTCGATGGCGGTCGGAGATTTCGATCAGGATGGCGATCTCGATATTGCTGGAGGATCCCTTGCTGGAAAATTTGTGATTGTAGAAAACCTCGGGAACCTTTGGACCGCGCCTGACCTCGTCAGGCATGAGTTCGGTGGTCCAGGCAATTTCGGCTCCAGCCTCCAGGTCGTCGATCAAAACGGGGACGGCGATCCTGATTTGCTCTTTGGCGCGCCCGGCGGGTTCTCACTGTATCTCGGCGGCCCTGGAATCACCTTTGACCTGAGCACAATCACCAGCGGCAACGATCCCGGTCTGGCCGGCAACACCTTCGTCTTCGCCGATCTCGATGGCGATGGCGACAACGACATCGCCAGCATCTGTGCGTCGAACTCCTGCCTCAGCATCCAGGTCTTCACCAACAACCAATACATCACCGCCCTGATCGTCCCCGTGCCGTCCACCCGTTATCTCGCGACCGGGGATCTCGACGGCGACGGTTTTGCGGACCTGGTTGGATCAGGCGATGTGTTATGGGTGGCGCTGAGCAGTCACAAGGCGAGCAATTCGCCGCCGACCGAGATGATTGCGGCACGTGCCGTTTCCGGCGGCGCAATCATCAACGAGGTTCTCTCCTCCAACACGAGCCTGCCCCTGGCTGCGGATGGAAACCGCACGACGGACTGGGTTGAAATCTTCAACGACGCGACGCAGCCCACCTCCATGACCGGATGGCGGCTGATGCTGGTGCAGACGAATTTCACCACCATGCTGTCGAGCAACGCCAATTCCTTCTCGAACCAGCTCGTGTTGGTGACCAACTCAATTGTTGTTACGAACACCTTTCAGTTCCCGCCGGATTCGCCGCTGCAACCCGGCGCTCACCGCCTGGTGATTTGCAGCGATCGAGTGCGCACTGTTTATCACAGCGGCTTCAACCTCCCGGCGGACGGCGGCATCCTCTTCCTGCTCAATGCGGACGGCAACGAGGTCAGTCGCGTCTTCTATCCGGCTTCGGAACCAAACCTCTCCTACGCCCGCTACACGGATGGTGCGCGTCGCTTTGTCGTGAACAACATCCCCAGCCCAGGCGCGCCGAACGTGGACAACGGCGCAGTGAAGCCGGAACTCAGCCTCAGCGGCGTGGATCTCGACACGTTGTTCGATCCCGACCAGCGCCTGCGGTTCCGGGCTGTCGCCACGGACGACGTCGGCATCATGAATGTGAGCCTCCTCTGGCGTCGGCTCGACATTCCCGACAGCGTGACCAAGCGCGTCATCCTCTATGATGATGGCATCAACGAGGACGGCCCGATGAACGATGGCCGGTTCATGGGCTCGCTCAATCAATTCTTGCCGGCAGGAGCCTCGATTCAATTCTACCTCGAATGCACCGACGTGACCGAACAAGTCGAGACCACGCCCGGCAATCCCCGCTTCGTCGCTGCGCGGCAGCGTCCGCAGATGCACTCGCTTGCCGTGGGCATCACGCCGCCGCCGCTGGAAATTTCCGAGATCGTCGCCGACAACGTCAGCGGGCTGACCGACGAGCGCGGTGGTCGCGCGGACTGGGTCGAGATTCGGAACACTTCCTCCAACACCGTCTCGTTGGCGGGCGTCACGCTGGGGCCGAAGATTTTCGGCGACGGCGAGCGGATGACTTTCACCAACCGTCCCAGCATCGGGCCGGGCGAACACATCGTCATCTACGCCGATGGCAATCCCTCGCAAGGCCAGCTCCACGCGCCGTTTCGCTTGAATCGTCTTGGTGAACAGCTCGCGCTCACGGGGACGACCGCCGCCGGGGCGCGCTTCCTCATCGACGCCGTGACCTACGGACCGCAATCCGCCAACTCAGCACTGGCGCGGCTCGGGCAGGGCGGGCCGTGGATTACCGGAGCGCCGACACCGCGCGCTGGCAATGTCGAGGGACAGTGGCGATCCATCGTGGACCCGGTGAACTTCCTCCTGGCATTCCCGACCAGGGCAGGGCGGACCTACACCGTTCAATACAGGGACGAGCTTGGCGGCGCTCCTTGGGTGTCGTTGCCGCCGGTGCGCAGCGTGGGCATCGAGCAAGCTGTGCAAACCCCGCTCGCCGCCCGCCGCTTCTTCCGCGTCCGCGAGGAGTGAGCCTCAGGACTCAGGGTGGGCTGGCTTGGGATTGCGGATGCGCACGCCCTCCACCTCCCAGCGCCACAGCGGGGAGGACTCGCCTCCCTTGAACGCCTTGTAAACCTCCGGCGCCTCGCGCTTCTGGAGTTCCAGCTCGCGCACGCCTTCGCTCGCGCACGCCAGCACCTTGGCGTAGCCCTTGTAGATGCGCGGTTCGCCGAGTATCCGGGAGCAGCCTTCCGCCGCCAGACTGGGAACGGCTTCACGCACGCCGCGTCTCTCCAGCACCACGAAGCTGTAGGGCAGGCTCCGCAGATCAATGCCTGCGCGATTGGCGAACTTCACCCAGTCCGAGTCCGCCATGATGCCGGGCGGCGGCGAGGCGAAGTGATGACACCAATGCCGCTCGTTCGCCGACGCCAGCAGCCCGCACGTCGCCTGATGCGTGCAGGGCGCAATCACATGAAACTGCGCGCGCAACGACTCGCGCATCTGGATCAGCGCGCGGCTGTCCGCGAAAGTTCCTGGCTCGACCCAGATCACCGCGTCGGAGCGGTCGATGACTTCCCGCAACGCACGGCCGCCCACCTCATTCAGCTCGTTCAAGACATGGCTGATCACCAGCGTCCCGATGCGGCCCTCGCCCGTGCCCGTCGTGACCTTGAGCCCGGGAAAGAACTCCCGCGCCGTCGCCGCAGCGAACTGCACCGCGTGCCCGGAGTGATCGCTCACGCCCACGCTCGCGAAGTGTTCGGTGCCGTAGCTGGCGATGACGCGCCGGCTCGCGATGCCGCTGCCGCAGCCCCAGTCGAGCAACGTTCCGCCCGGCGGCGTCCAGCTCCGGCGCTTCAGCTCATCGATGACGGCATCCCACTTCCAGCCGATGCGCTGGGCATAGGTGAAGTTGTAGTTCGCGAGATCCTCCAGCGAGGTCCAATACGTTGCCGGTGCCTGCTGGCCCGCGAGGAATATCTCGCGCAAGCGATCCAGCACCGTCCAGTCGAGCGTGTCCCAGGTGATTGAATTCATGCGGATTGTTCTTCGGTGGCGAGGTTGAAGCCGAGCTGTCCCGCGAGCCGTTGGTTGCGGATGCCGTAGAGGTGCGCGAGTTCGCGAACTTGCTCCGCGTGAATCTCGCGGCGCGCGCCGTCGTTTCGTTTCGTCGCGGCGATCATCAGGTTCTTGCCCGTGTGCTCCGTCGCGATGAACTCGAAGACTTTCGTCTCGTAGCCGGCCCACTCCAGCAGTGCAGCGCGCAATGCGTCCGTCACGAATTCCGCGTGACGCTCCAGCACGATTCCGTGGCGAAGTGCGGCGGCGAGCGGCGGCGGCGGGACGAGCTGGGGACGCAGCTCCTTGTGACAGCATGGCGAGACAAGGATCAGCTTCGCGCCGGCGGCGATGCCTTTCGCGATCGCGTCATCCGTCGCCGTGTCGCACGCGTGCAGGGCGATCAAGACATCGACGTGATCGAGCGCCATGTCCGCGATGTCGCCCGGCTCGAAGTGCAGGTGGTCGAAGTGGCTCTCGCGGGCGATGCGGTTGCACAGCTCCACGAGTTCAGGCCGCGCCTCGATGCCGCGCACGTTGCAGCGTTTGCCCGCGCGTTGCAGCGAGTCATACGCCGCGAAGGTCAGGTAGCCCTTGCCGCAGCCCATATCGACGATGGAGAGCGCCGCGTCCGCCGCAGTCTCCGGCAGGAGCGACGTGAGCAGCTCCACGAATTTGTTAATCTGCCGGAACTTCGCCTCCATGCCCCGGGCGATCTTTCCGCCGGCCAGCGTGACATCCAGCGCCTGGAGCCAGGGAGACTTCTCCGCGATGATGGAGCGTATGCGTTCCTTGTCGTGCGACTTGGAGGGCGGCTCCGCGTGGACGGCTTTGCCCTCGGTGAGCCGGGCCGGGCGGCCTTCGCGGAATTCGATCTCCGACAGCCACTGCGTGCTGAAGAGATGCGCGCGCATGAACTGGGGGCCGACGAGGTCGTTCAACAGTTCAACCGCTTCCCCGCGTTCGAAGTTCTTCGTCACGTCGCGCCGCGCGTAGCGATAGACGAAGGAGAGCCGTGGCCCATCCTGCAACTCGACCGGGCGCACCATTACGTTCTTCAACGCCGTATCGCCGCCGCGATACATTGAGAGCGTGAGCTTCACGAAGGAGCCGTCCCCGAGGGTCTCGGTCAGGCGGGCGAGCCATTTTTCTTTGGCGGAATTCTGCGACATGTCCGGGCAGATTCTCAGGAACGACGGTGCTGCCGCAAGGGTTCTTCCGCGCTTTGCCACGGACTGGGCGATCCGGACATCGTGGTTGGAGAACGCCCTCCCTCACCCCGGCCCTCTCCCCGAGGAGAGGGAGCGCGATGCAGCAGCCGGAACGATCCATCGTATTTGCCGCGTTCAACAGGGCTCCAAACGCGGAAGAAATGGTTCCTAAATTTAGCGCCATGGCCGCGCACCCTCTCCTTGGGGAGAGGGCCGGGGTGAGGGAGGACACATCTCATCAACCACGATGAAACCACGATGAAAAGATGCGCCCTCACGCACCGTGGAAATAAAAAACGCCTGCCCGACTCTGGCCGGGCAGGCGTGATGCGTAAAAGCGCGGGGCGTTGACTGCTACTTCTTTGCCTTCGTCGCAGCTTTCTTGACGGCTTTCTTCGCCGCCTTCTTGGGCGCTGGCTTCGCGGCTTTCTTGATAATTTTCTTGGCCGGCTTCTTCACGGCCTTCTTCGCCTTCGCCTTGGCGGGAGCAGCCTTCTTCACGGCCTTCTTCGCGACCTTGGCCTTCACGGCTTTCTTCTTCGGTGCGGCTTTTGCGGCGACGACTTTCTTCGCGGGCTTCTTAGCGACGACCTTGGCGACGACCTTCTTCACCGCCTTCTTGGCAACCGGCTTGACCGTCGCCTTCGCGGCTGCTTTCACGGCTGGCTTTGCCGCCACCTTCGCGACTGGCGTCGCTGCCTTCTTCGTCGTGACGTTCTGCACTGGCGCGGCTTTCGCGGCTGGCTTGGCGGCAGACGCTGCTTCCTCCGTCCAGCCGTGCGCGTCGCGCACCGAGATCATCGCGGCGAGGATGTCGTTCCACGTCTGCTGATTCATCATCACATCGTTCGGGAACATGCAGCCATCCCAGCAGATGTGACGCGCCGCCTTCGTCAGCTTGCCCTTCTCATCGCGCAACCAGAACCCCGCGTGATGCGGGATGTCCAGCTTGCCGTTGGAATCGTTCACCTGACAGTGCCGCCCCGTCTTGTCGTGCGACCCCGTGCCGTGAACCGTCCCGTCATTCTGCGCGACATGGAAGTCCATCGTCCACGGGCGCAACGCTGCCGTCAGCTCGCGCATCGCCTCGTCCAGTGCATCGGGATTCCAGTCAAAGTTCTCGGGCACCAGACGATCCTCCGGCTCCGCGTTGTAGCCCAGCGTGTAAAGAAGCGTGTGCGCCATGTCCGCCTGGAAGCCCACCGTCTTCGGGCGATCCGTCAGCTCCAGCAGCTTCACCATCTCGCGCCAGCTATGCATGCCGCCCCAGCAGATCTCGCCCTCCGCCGCCAGCCGTTCGCCGAAGCCCTCCGCCACATCGGCAGCCTCGCGGAACGTCGCCGCGATCATCTTCGTGTTGTAATCCGCATCCTTGGACCACTCCTCCACGCCCGTCGCCGTGTCGATGCGCACGATGCCGTAAGGCCGCACGCCGAACTCGCGGAGCTTCGCGGCGATGCGGCAACCCTTCCGCACCTGCTCCACGAATTTCGCCCGCTCCTCCTCGTCGCCCATCGCCGAGCCGCCGCCCGTCGGAGGCCACACCGGCGCCACCACCGAGCCCACCACGAAGCCGCGCGCCGCGATCTTGTCCGCGATGCGCTTCAAATCGTCATCCGTGATATCGATGCTGATGTGCGGCTCGAACAGGAAGATGTCCACGCCATCGAACTTCACCCCGTTCACCTCCGCCTTGGAGGTGAGATCCAGCATCGTATCCAGATCGATGGGCGGTTCGGAGTCGGGGCCTTTGCCGACCAGGCCGGGCCACATGGCGTTGTGAAGTTTGGGAAAGAGATTGCTCATACGATGTCCTTTCGATTCAGGAATAGAGATGCGCGCAGTGCGTCAGGTGTTCAAGGAACGACAGCATTCCAGATGTTTGTTAA